>JBHLNR010000134.1:0-10996 GCA_048941385.1 Promethearchaeota archaeon | reverse complement strand
AAGACGACTTGAGATTCTAACTTTTATTTTAAGTATCATTGATAAGAATAAAGATGAAATGAAGAAAGAATTAGAAATTCTCATGGGTAAAAACCCTGAGAACTAAATCATGAGGAGACTACTTTCCTCAGAATTGTATAAAAATCTAAAAAAAAAAAGAGTAAAGAAGAACATGGGTGTAATACTAAAGATCTCATTACGTAATATGAAAAGACGGAAACTTCGTTATATTCTAACCACACTCACTCTTGTTATTAGTGTTGCGCTATTTGGAGGTGTCATGATCGTTTCTGATTCATTTAATGAAATGATGCTAGAAACCTTTGATAAACAAATGGGTACGGCAGATATCCTCATTAAACCTGCAAATAGTACTGATAGCTGGTTTGATCCTATTGAAATTCATAGTGAAATAGAAGATATAAAACATGTTGAATCAATATCTTATAGAATAGTTGGGTTTAATGTTTACGTTAGTTCGACGGATAGTGGAAATCAGGTCGATAATAGTACCAGAACAATGATAAATGGAATCGATCATAAAAATCCAGATGAACGAGAACTTGGTTCGGAACCATTTATCTTAGATTCTGTTATTGATGGTAAATATGTTGAAGATCTTCTCGATTATGTTGATCCAGTTAATAACAATAGTGTTATAGTGATTTCAGAATCATTAAAGATCAAATTAGGGAAAGACTTTAAGGCGGGTGATAGTGTGTGGATTCTTCCAGTGAATGGAACTCTACTTGGTTATAATCCATTAGATACAGGGACATGGCAAGAGTATACTGTTGCCGCAGTGATCCGTGATATTGGAGAAGCACGCGATTTTGATCCTGAAAATCCTTCAGAATCTTCAATGTTTGCAGAAGGACCAGGAATCTATGCAAGTATTAATAACACGCGACAAATGGTCGATGGTATGGGTGAACATGTTGGAGAATACAATTTAGGTGTTGTAGGTGTCGATAATATATATAGTGTTTCATCTGTTGCAGAAGATATATCTACTAATCTGGAGGCCCTTAATGATGAGAGAGATTGGAGAGTTAACGACTTAAAGTCAGACAGTTTAGAGATGATTGAAACTTCAATGAGCACGATGCGTACGATGTTTATGATGTTTGGTGTAATAGCATTAGTACTTTCAGTTATATTAATGATGAATATTTTCAACATTATTAAAAAGGAACAAGAATATGAAACTGGTATGTTTCAGGCAATAGGTGCATCTAAATCAGAAACTTTTAAGATGTTTTTAACCCAAGGAGTAGTAATGGGTGTAGTTGGGACGTCGATCGGTACAGCTTTCTCCTACCTCATTTCTTACGTAATATTCTCAGTTACTTTACAAACAATTCAGAGTATTGCTTCTCAAATGGGTGGTTTTACCGTTTCAGATTTCACAATTGTTTTGTATCCTACAACTCTAATAACTACATTCGTAATAGGGCTTATTGCATGTATTGTAGCTTCACTTTACCCTAGTTGGAAAGCCAGTAGAAAACCAATTATAGAATGTTTGAATCCTATTGAGGAAAAAACTAAAAGAGAGAAAAAACATTACATAAGAAGAATAATATTCTTTATTTTGGGTGGTTTACTCCTTATTGGCGGATTAATACTCACCTATTCGGGTACTGAGACTACAACTGAATTTCAGGGGACTCCTGGACCCCCTCAAGGGATGATTTTGTCCATGTTTGCTCCCATATTAGTCTTGTTTGGGATTATCTGGATATTAGCACTAAGTATAAAACCTTTTAATAAAGCCTTCGTGTACCTATTTTCTCCATATCTTAGAAAAACAAGATTACTAACTGAAAAAAATATTTTAAGGCATAGAAGAAGAACAACTCTTACATTTACTCTGATTGCCATAACGACAAGCTTCCTTATTGGGATGAGTGTCATGATGGATTCTATGAGAGCAGGGATCCATACTACTGTTAGTGACTTTATGGGTGCAGATATTAGAGTTATAACTTTTAATACTCCAAGATCTTTCGAAATGGGGCTCCTAAATCAATCTGGAGTAGATGATGTTATGGGTGTAAGCCATCAAAATGTCCAAATTCAAATGGAAGGTGAGTGGATAGGTCATAGTCTACTTGAAAGTGATTTTAATGTATCTATTACCGCTAATGTATTGGATACAGAAAAAATTAAAGATCATATGAGGACTACAATAATTTCCCCGTCATCAATGACCCTAAATGAAATGATGGATGAGATTGCCAGTGGAAATAACATTATAATCGATGAAAATTTCGCAAAGGATTATAATGTAGATGTTGGTACAATTTTACCGGTCAATTTTTCACTTGGGACAACTTTTGCAAATTTAACTGCAATGCTTGACCAGGATACTACTAATGCTCAGGAAGATACCTTAGTTGTTAACATGACAGTTATAGCAGTTGTACGGACTATTCAAGGATTTTCTACAGTAGATATAATGGGTTTCTTAAGTGAAGGAAAAACATATAATGTGTTCATTTCTTGGGAAATTTATGAAAATATTGCAAATAAAAACTTACCTGGCGGTGGTACTGATTTGGCTTTCAGACAATTAACTCAAACTGGTAATCCTATGTTAGATATCGTCCAACCCAATTGGTTTAATTTTTCAAATGTAGAGACAATTCTCAATAGCATCAGTGGTATTGAATATTATACAACTAGAATGGATTATTATAGCCCAACCGCTATCAACGGAACTCCCATAGATTTTATGAGTCCAATTACAGGAATTCATATAAATTCAAGTGGAAAATTAAGATCTGATTCTTATTTCGGTTATAATAGTCTTGTAGCTCAAAAAGTTGGATATTCAGGGGTCACTATGGAAGAACTTCTAAATACAACTCAAAGAGTATGTGTTGTTGATGAACTCTTCATCATATCCAACCCTACTATTTCAATTGGAGATAATATTTCAATTTTTCCACAACAGTTTTTACCTATTGTAATTAATGCCGGAACACTTCCATTTATTTCGGCAGCTATACCATATATGGGTAATTTTTCATCAATGTCTGGTAGTACGGGAAATTTAACACTCTCCGATGATGTTTACTTATCATTTGAAAGTAATCAACAATGGCTCGCTTTTAATATAACAACAAGTCTATTGCCAACTAATTTGTATAAGGCAATTAGTGTAACAATTGAAACTTCAGTGAATACTTCAGTTGAGAAGCTCGAGTTAGAAGCATTTAACATTTATACAAATTCATTTGAAAAACTGGGTTCTATTAACAATAGCATAGAGACAAATAATACCTTTTACTTTAATATGGATCATTACTATGTCGATCAAATGAATAACATTAATTTAAGAGTGGTAGGATATAATTCAACATATAATAGCAACTATAACTTAACCATTGATAGTCTAAAATTTGGACTCGCAAGCTCAGTACATGATATTACTAATTCCTCAGCATGGCCAACCTTTGAAATTGTTGGGGTAATTAAAGCTCCTACTTTATATAATTCCGAGAAATACAACTGGTATGCTGGATTTGAAACTGGTTATGATATTAGTGGAAATTCAATATACTTAAGTTATGAAAATGCAAGAAATTTTGTCTTTCCTGCTTATAAGGGTTCTGACTATTCCAATGATTTAGTAACTTCAGTACTAGTTCATTGTGATCAACCCGAAAATATCTCAACTTATAAAAACATATTGTTCCAAAATCTACATTTTATGGCAGGGGGATATTGGTCAATCATAGATCTCAAAAGTTTCACTTTAGCAATCAGAACAAATGTCTATGACTGGTTTGTATGGGTAGAAAGAGGAGTACATGATGAAGACGTTCTTGAAGAGATTGTTGCTTACATAGAAGATCGAGGTTTTCTGATTATATTTGCGTTTACAATGTCTTTTGCAAGTTCTATGTTCCGAACAATGATTAATCTCATTACATTCATAACTAATGGGTTACTTATGTTTTCCATAATAATCGCAATGATTGGGTTGACGCTTCATAGCCTTCTCACAACTATGGCACGTAGAAGAGAAATCGGAATGCTGAGGGCAATAGGATTAAATAAAAAAGGAGTGATCCATTCAATATCAGGGGAAACATTAATACTAGCTCTTTTAGGTGTATTTACGGGAATTCTTGCTGGTTTAGCTGAAGGATCTCTAATGGTTGATGCAATGCCTACAGGAGGTTTTCTAAGTGTTACTTGGACTATTCCATGGCTTACAATTGGTATTTTAGTTGCAACTGTCTTAATCACAGTAATTCTTAGCTCACGATATCCCGCAAAATGGGCAGCAAACCTGAATATAATAGATGCGGTGAGAACTAGATAATATATAAACTAAAAAGGTGTAAAAAATGTAAGTTGAAAAGAAAAAAGTAAGGATGAATAAAGAACGCAGAGCAACGGCAAAATCAGTTAAAATTGATCCAAATATTGTTCTTACCGTACAAGATCTCACCAAAACTTATACTGTAGGTAATTCTATTATTACTGCGCTAAATAAGGTCAATCTTACAATTAGAAAAGGTGAGTTTATAGCCGTTGTAGGGCCATCAGGTAGTGGAAAAACAACTTTAATAAATTGTTTGGGTGCTCTTGATTTCCCAGATTCAGGTAAGATTATCTATAATGTTGATGCTAAAGGGATGGGCCTTGATATCATGTTAATGACTAATAAACAACATAAAAAGATGCGATTGAGAAAGATTGGATTAATTTTTCAATTTTACAATCTTTTTCCAATACTTACAGCTTATGAGAATGTAGAACTTCCAATGGTAATTGATAAAAAAGATCCTAACTTGAGGGAAGAGAAAGTTAAGAGCCTTTTAAAAAGAATTGGACTTGAAGAACGAATGGAGCATTTACCAACACAGATGTCTGGTGGAGAACAACAAAGAGTCACAATTGCCAGAGCATTAGTTAATGACCCTCTTATTATTCTTGCTGATGAACCTACAGGTGAACTTGATACAGAAACAACCACAAATATCATAAAAATATTTCTCGAGTTAAAAAATGCTGGTGAGTCAATTTTAATGGTTACTCATAATATACGGATAGCAGAAGTAGCAGATAGGATTATAACGCTTACTGATGGAGAATTTACTGGAGAAAAAAGTGGAGGAAAATCAATAGAAGACATTTATAAATAATAAATTTGAGGATGAAATGATGAAAAAATCAAGAAAGAGTAAAGAAATAGTCCCTGTAATTCAAGAAGCAAAAAACTATGAATTAGATTCTGATGCAATGATCCAGACGTTTGATTTAACAAAAGTCTATAATATAACTGAAGGTATTGAAATCAGAGCTTTAAATGGTGTTAGCATTGATGTTAAAAAAGGTGAATTCGTATCTGTCATGGGCCCTTCAGGATCAGGAAAAACTACACTTTTAAATATGATTGGAGCTCTTGATAACCCTACTAGTGGCGCTGTATATATCAATAGAACAAATGTAGCTAATATGGATGATGAACAACGAACATATTTAAGGCTTAAAGAAATTGGTTTTATCTTTCAATTCTATAATCTTGTACCAGTTCTTTCAGCTTATGAAAATGTGGAACTTCCTATGTTATTTGCGGGTAAAACTAAGCAGAAAATAGAAAAAAATGTTAATAAATTTTTAGATCTAGTAGGATTAATTGACAAAAAAGATCATCTTCCATCAGAATTATCAGGCGGAGAACAACAGAGGGTTGCGATAGCACGAGCACTATGTAATGAACCTTCCATCCTAATTGCTGATGAGCCAACTGGTGAACTAGATACTAAAATGGGTATGGAGATAGTAAAATTATTACGTGAACTTAATTTAGAACTAAATCAGACAATTTTAATGGTTACACATGACCCATCGGTTGGTGAACTTGCTGAAAGAATGCTAAAAATGCGAGACGGAATAATAATTGAAACTGTAATCACAAATCAATAAATTTTATTTTTTTATAATTTTCTTATATTAAAGATTTAGAAATATCTTGTATTCCTTATACAAATTAACTCATTCTTAACACTTAATTGTATACAAATATTCTAATCATTACCTTTCTAAAACAACATAGCGAGATTTAAAATGCAAGAAAAAATAATTAATGACAATATTTTGGAGATAATGAGTTTAGAAAATGTCTTCAAAATTTTCAATAATAATGTCTTTCCAATGTTAAACAATGGAGAAATTCAATTCTGTGAAGATTTGGAGAGATTTTGTTTAGAGCTTCGACCCAAAATTGATAAAAGCCAAGAAGTTTATGGTTTCTTTCCTGAACTAGGTAAGCATGGTTATTTACAACGTATTAATAAATATAATGACTTTATACCATTTGGTATGAAAAATGAAGTTCTTTTGGCAACTATATTGTCCATATGTGATCCTCCATTAGAATTTGCTAGAATAGCAAGTGGAAATCTCTGTGGAAATCCAACTTTTCAACACGGTAAATCAGATGAAATTTTAAAGGTACAAGAAGAATTAATGACTGGTAAAGCTATAGGTAGTATTTGTATTACAGAACCTGAAAGAGGTTCTGATGCCGCTAATTTAAAAACAAAATGCACAAAAATGGATGATGCAGTTATCTTTAATGGTGAGAAAGTTTTTACTACTAATGGTTCCAGAGCGAAATATTTCATTACTTATGGAGTATATGATACTGAGAATCCCAGAGATACTATGGTCCAAGGTATGATCTCAAGAGATTTCGGAGGTGTGGAAACAAAAAGACTAAAAATTAATTCAGTTCCACGTGCTCACATTTCTCATACATATTTTAATAATGTAAAGGTACCGATGGAATATATATTAGGTGATAATGGTGATGGATATCGACATCTTTTTGATGGTTTAGTACCCGAGCGTATTGGGTTAATGGGAAGTGCTCTTGGCGTTTCTTGGGGGGCACTTATTTATGGAATTATATATACTAATCTTAGAAGACAATTTGGGAAACCAGTTATACAGTATCAAGGAGTAGGGTATGGACTCGCTGATTTATTAGCAAAGCATACAGCTGCAACTTCACTAGCCTTACAAACAGCCACAACTTATGATAATAAAATATTATTTGCTGACAAACCATCCCAAGAAGCAGAAAAATGGGTCACTGGAGTTTCTTCTCAAGGAAAATATTTTGTATCAAAACTTTCACATGAGACATGTTATGAAGTCCAACAACATATGGGTGGTATAAGTGTCACAGATAATACTCCTGTTGATGAACTTGCTGATCAGAGTAAGGTTGAAGAAGTAATAGGAGGGGCAAGAAATATACAACTTCTGCTGATTCAAGGGCAAATTCAGAGATTTATGAGACTATTATAATTCTCTTTTTTTTTAATTATTCCTTTAATTTGAAGATTAGATAATTTAAATGTAGGAAAGCGTTCCCGCTTGTACTAACTACATGTTAAAACTTTAATTTAGATAAAAAATATAACCTAATTAATTGTAAACTTTTCAATATAAATAATAAGATAAGAGAAATGGCAATATTATGTTCCAAGAGAAAATTATAAATGATGAAATTCTTGAAAAAATGTCATTGGAGAATGTGTTTAAAATTTTTAATGACAATGTTTTTCCTATGTTAAATGCTGAAGAACGTGAGTATTGTTCTAAACTTCAAGAATTTTGTATTGATTTAAATCCTAAAATTGATCGATCTAAGGATGTATATGGATTATTACCGGAACTTGGAAAGCATGGCTATATACAAAGAATTAATCCATGGAAAGAATTCATGCCTGTTGGAATGAAAAAAGAAATACTATTAGGAGCCCATATTTCAATGCTCGATCCTCAACTTGAATTAGCTAGAGTTGCTAGTGGAATATTATGCGGAAATCCTACTTTTCATTATTATGAACATGGAGGAGAATCTGAGGTAGCACTTAAAGTTCAGGATGAATTGTTATCTGGGCAAAAAGTGGGGTGTATTGGCATTACTGAACCTGAAAGAGGCTCTGACGCAGTTAATATGACGACTGTATGTACAAAGACAGATGATGGTGTTATCTATAATGGAGAAAAAGTATATACCACCAATGGGCCTAAAGCAGATTATTTTTGTTGTTATGGAGTTTATGACACATCAAATCCAAGAGATACAATGGTGCAAAGCATTATAGCACGAGAGTTTGGAGTCAGAACTGAACGGTTAAAAATAAATAGTGTTCCACGAGTACACATCGCACATACAATCTTAGATAATGTTAAGGTCCCTAAAGATTATGTACTTGCAGATGATGGTTTAGGTTATAAAAGGCTTTTTGAAGGGTTAGTGCCTGAAAGACTTTCGATAATGGGAAGTGGAATAGGAATTTGCTGGGCAGGTATAATTTACGGGATTATTTATACCAATTTAAGAAAGCAATTTGGTAAACCTGTAGTCAGATATCAAGGTGTGGGATATGGCCTTGCAGACTTACTGACAAAATCAAGTGCTGCAACTGCATTAGCTTTACAAGCGGCTACTGTCTATGATGAAAAAATCCTATTTGCTGATCAACCTTCAAAGGAGGCTGGAAAATGGGTTGCAGCAATCTCATCACAAGGGAAGTATTATGTAGCAAAATTAACTCATGAAATTTGTTATGAGGTTCAACAACATATGGGTGGTATTTCAGTAACCGATAACACATTGCTTGATGAATTAACTGATGTAAGTAAAATTGAAGAAGTTATCGGCGGGGCAAGAAATATCCAGCTTCTTTTAATTCAGGGGCAAATTCAAAGATATCTTGGATTATTATAATTTACTTTTTTATTTTCTTTTTTCTTTTTAAAAACAATTTCTACAGAAAAACTCAGGTTTTCTGATATAGATATCGGTCATATGTAGCAAATTTAATCTTATTCGTGATTTGATCTCGAATAAATCTAATTCCTTCCCTCATAACAGGTAAAGTACTACATATACTAAAGGATAAGTCTTCTGATTCTTTTGGAATTACTGGAAAGCTCATAAATCCATCATCAACTTCGATATCAGCAAATAGGACAGGTCCTTTGAGATATATTTTTAATTCATATAAATTGTGAGAGGATTTGTAAATGCCACAGATCTCATCGAGAATTTGGCTTGTCTTCAATTCCTTAACATGCACTAATGGATCAAGATCTAATAATAAACATAGTGCTGTTCTTCCTATACTTGATGTTATACCAGTACAGGTATTTTGCCCAACAGAAACACCTAACTTTTTCTCAGGAACGAGACCAAAAAATGCACAGCTTGTCCCAAGACCACCCCCATGGTGTATGAAAGGATATGGATAGTAATCATTTTCTATTACCCATCCCAAACAATATTTCGGGGTTTTTCCATATCCGTAAGGACTTGAAATTCTTGGAATCCATAATTCATCAAAAAATTGCGTTGATAACACTACATGATTTTTATAGGTTCCTTTCTGAAGAAGACACTGAACATAATTCATCATTTCTTCCATTGAGACATATAAACCACCAGGAGCATCAAGATAATTATAAAGAGGGACTGGTTTCTGTTCGGGTATCCAACTATCATCCATCTTTTTAGGCATATAACCTGTTATTTTATCATTCAATGGATCTCTTTCAAAATCTTCTTTTAAGAATACAGCGCGTTTCATCTCAAGGGGGTCAAGTATTTCCTTTTTAATAAATTCTGGATATGAAACTCCTGATATTTTTTCAATAATAAATCCTAAACATGTAAACATATCGTTATTGTAAAAGAATTTCTCTCCTGGTTCAAAAATAATAAAATTTTCAGGTTCACCCAGATGGGCAATAAAATCGTCATTTGTCGTAGCAGGATATACTTTTTTAAAGTCTCCAAATGTATAAAACATCGAAGCTAATCCCCCATCAGAAGCAGGAACTCCACTAGAATGTGATAAGATATGCTTGATCTGAATGTCAGGATGAGAAGTAAAAGGAGCAAACTCGAGATATTTGGATACAGAATCTCCTAAAGAGATTTCATTCCTTTCTACAAGTTTCATAATACCAAATGCGGTTAAAGACTTAGTTATACTTCCAATCCCTATAAGTGTTTGTGGGGTCATTGGAAGAAATTCCTTAAGATTTCTAGCACCAAATCCCTTTGAAAAAACAATATCATTATCTTGATAAATGCTTATTGCCAATCCGGGAACCTTATATTTTCTCATATACTCCCGAATGATTTTTTCTAATTTAATAAATTTTTCTTCCATAATCTTTCCTCTTTAATAATTTTCATTGATCCTTTTTTGAGGATCTTTTTTCCTTTTCCCAAAAAGAATTCTTTTATTCTTTTCTACAAATTTCCAACCAAATCCAGTTAATTCATTAAGTGGACCTTGAATCCCTTTTGGATTTCCTGTTTTGGTGTATAGAATTTCAGTTCGCTTTATTGCTTTAAAAACTTGATAAGGGGTTTTAAATTTATCTATCAACGCATTTGCTTTTTTTGGTCCTATATCTACTAGACCTTCAATTATAAATGATCTTCTCTCTTTTTTAGCCATTTCTTTGGGTGCTTTTCTTGATAATAATGGAATACCATCTTTAATTTGTTCTCTATAGGCAATTCTTTCAATAGCAATTGCAGTATCCTCTAAATTTCGAGTAGGGATTACTGAAATCCCTAATTTGTAGGATATATATGCAAGAGCACCATAAATTGATGAGATTTTCATACCTGTGTTTTCAAAAACATTGTCGTTCAAACCCTCCAGTATTAATATTGGGTATGTATATGTATCTTTAAGTCTTAACAATTGCTCAAATAGGCGATTATCCATAATAGATGATACAAAATCAAAACCTTCCTTTCTTTCAATTGCTACTTCATTTGAAATGATAATATCTGCAATGTCCAGTTGTTTTGATTCATAGGTAATTATATCTTTTTTTTTATCAAATAGAGCTTTAAGTTTGTTTTCTCTATGATCAATAATTATATGAATTTGTTCCTTTTGATTCATAGTGCTATTTAAAATTAGACTAGTTGGAT
>JBHLNR010000008.1:0-45545 GCA_048941385.1 Promethearchaeota archaeon | reverse complement strand
ATGTCTCAAAAACATTAACTGGTCCTCCAACGTTTATATCATAAGTTTCTTTTGGTGTTAAATAGGATCTTCTTACAATAGGTTGAGCAGCTAGATGGAAAACAATTTCTGGCTGGAAGTTCTTAAAAAATTTATAAAAGGTTTTTAAATCCCTGATATCTCCTATATAGTGTTTTAACTTTTTTTGAAGATCAGTAACGATAAAATTATCTCTTTTGGTATTAGGTGGTAAAGCATATCCACCTACATTAGCACCTATCTCAATTAAAACTATTGCTAACCATGAGCCAATAAATCCCGTATGACCTGTAATTAAAACATTTTTATTCTCAAAAAAATTACTAAACAATTTCTTCATTTCCATACCTTCCAAAATGCATTATTGGTATTCCATAATTTATTCAAATGCTCAACATCTCTTTCATGATCCATGCATTCCCAATTTCCTAAATGTTTATACACCATTACCTCTCCCATTTCAGTCAACTGTGGAATTATACCTCTTTCTAAGTCACAATTCTCATCAGGAGTTAAATAGTCGAGCAACCTCTTATTAAATACCATAAAACCTCCATTTATTAATCCAACAGAAGTCTGAGGTTTTTCCTCAAAAGATAATAATTTTCCATTATCCTCAATAAGTTCCCCAAAGCGAGCAGGTGCATGTACTCCTGTAATAGTCATTATCTTTCCATGTGATTTATGAAATTTAGCTAATTGGTTAAGATCAATATCAGCAAGCCCATCCCCATAGGTAACAAAATTCATTTCAGAATCTAAATATCGTTCGATCCTTTTTATTCTTCCCCCTTTTAACGTATTTAAGCCAGTATCAATTAAGGATACTTTCCAATCTTTTTCAGAGTGCATTCTATGATATTTAATACTACTATCTGATAAGTCAATCGTAAAATCATTATGTTTTTCATAATGAAAAAAGAAATCCTTAATTACTTCAGCCTTCACACCTAAACAAATAATAAATTCATTATACCCAAAAAATGAATAGAGTTTCATAATATGCCATAAAATTGGTTTATTACCAATTAGAACCATAGGTTTCGGGATTAGTTCTGTACGATAACCAAGACGCGTACCCCACCCTCCGGCCAAAATTATTACTTTCATCTTTCTCTTTTATATTTTTCTTATTTCATATAAAATTAATTAATGCAATCATTTTTTTTTATTTAACTGAAATTTTTATGAATTCTTAGAACATTCCCACTCATGTGATCCAATTTTTCTAAATTAAATAGGTTTAAGATTGTTGGGGCAATATCAATATAATTCACAAAATCCAACATTCCTCTTTTTATTTCCTTTCCATAGGCTATAAATAAACCATTTTGAGTGTGATGTATGGATGCTCTGCCTCGTTTAATAAAAAAAGACGGTTGATGATTAAATAGGTATTTATCTTTCAAAATTATGAAAAAATCAGGAAAACCTTCAATTTCTGATAATATAACTTCTTTGACTCTTCTATCTTTTTCAAGTTCGTGTTTAATAATATTTTTTTTAATTTTATCATTCTTCCCTAAGAATAGACCTCCTACATTACCAAAAAGATTCATTAATTTTGTTTCATTTCTTTGTTTTTTATTACTAATCGTTTGAGCTTTTTCCTTAATTTTTAATTTATAAATTATACCTTTAAGTATTTTATATTTATTATAATCAATTTTGATGAATGGTCTAATAAAATCAAAAAGCTTTGTAATTATGCTAAAAATTTTATTACTTTTTGACTTGTTAATAAATAAAAGTCCTTTTTTCTCCAACCAACGGCTTAAGTTGAAATCTACCTTATAAATTTTAAGCCCATGGTCACTAACAATGAAAATATTATCAACTCTGTTTTCTTTTAAAATTTCGCCAAGGAAATCATCAATTTTTTTATATCCTAAATTGATATAATTAAAAGTAATATCAAGATTGACATCTACATGATGAGAAATGACATCAGGTAACCTAATGACAAATGTCATTAAATTAAAATCTTCTCTCATTTTACTTAAAAACAGTTTTCTCTTTATTTCAAATATTTTAAAGAATTCCTCAATTGTCTTTTCGTCTAACATCCAATTCCTTTCAATTGAAAATTTTAATTCTGGAGGAAAACAGCTAATTTTGGGGGATAACATGCCAGCAATCATTTCACCATTTATTTTCCAGGCAGGGTAGGTTCCAGGAACATTTAACACGAAATTTCTAATACCCGAAATTGAGAAAATTGATTTTTCTTTCCAAACTTGTGATGAAAACAAACCTTTACTTGGATGGTTAAACCAATAATAACCTAATTGATCTGGTGATAAGCCAGAAAATAAGCAAGGCCATGAAGGGATAGTAACTGGTGGAATGGTAACATTTAATTTGGAATGAAAGCCATTATCGAGCAACTTTTTAAAATTTGGTAATAAATTTTTTTCTAATAGTGGTTCAATATGCTCAAAACAACCCCCATCAATCCCGATAATAATATTTCTCATAATAATTTAACATTTAAGTCCTAATTTATTCAGATTGTTATCATAAGAAGTTTATACTGCCTTTTAAATTATATATTTTCAATGACTCGCTGTGCTGTTTTTAAGTATAATTTAGCAGAATTCTCCCAAGAATATTTATCCAGAACTTCAAATCCTTTTTTTATTTTTTCTTTGCGTAGAACTTCATCCTTAATATTATTTATTACATTACTAGCGAGAGCTCTATAATCTCTTAAAGGAAAATAGTAGGGGAAGTCTTGATAAATTTCTCTAAAAATAGGGATATCTGTACAAATTACTGGTGTCCCACACGAGGCCGCTTCTAATCCTGGGAATCCATAACCTTCATACAATGAGGGGAAAATAAAAAAGTCTGCTAGATTATAAATTTCTCTCAATCTTCTATTACTGATATTTTCTATATAAACTATGTCTTTTTCTAATCCTAATTTTTTGATATAGAATTTAAATAATGGCTGTCCTACTCTTATTAATTTTACATTTTTAATTTGTTTTTTAATTAAATAAAAAGCTTTTAATAATGTTGGAAAATCCTTTCTGTAATCTTCTGTCCCAACATGCAATAGTTTTAAAGAATTTGGATATAATGTTTCATGGATTTCTTCAGACATTGGGTAAAATATTTTTCGATTAATAGCATTTTTAATAACTACAATTTTAGATTCGGGTATTTTAAATCTTTCAATTAACTGTGATTTGGTAAAATCTGAGACTGAAATAATTAATCTACATTTTTTCATCCCCAAGAGAGAATACAGCTGTAAGAAATATGGATTTTTAATTGAACCCCGTTCGAGAAATGTATATATATCATGACAAGTAATAATTGTTCTAGATTTATCTAAGAAATGACATAAATCTCCTAAATACTGAAATGTTAAGTGATTTATAGTATTTTTATCTGAGTCTTCTCTATAGCTCCTATATGGATAAAGAAAATAACGCTTTGAGAGAAAATCAATAACATTCTTAGGTGAGAGATAATAATAATAAGTCAAATTTAAATTATCATAACCAATTAAATGACGATCGAGTTCTATCTGTCTTCTTAGAACACCATTCACATAATCTAATTTACGGCCAATAAAAGTGCGTATTTCCATCTTTACCCTCAATAATTCGTTTAAAGGAAATATGAGATAATTCTAACATTGATATAAATTATTTAATAAAGACTAATTATTAATTTTTATAATATTATTGGTATAGAGACACATAGATTTTCAATCAACGTAAAAATCACAGAATCAATCTTAGACCACTATTTTGATAAAAATTTCGTATATTTATTAAATTACTGCTGAAAAAATAATAAAAAAGTTAAAAACCACTCTGTTATTAATCTTTAGTATAATTATGAAACTTTTACCTATTAAAGATGTTTTAGAAGATAATCCACGAGTAAAAGAACTTGAAGACCATGGTTATATTATTAAACCTGATAAACTCGATGAATATCTAAATGAATTCAATAATCAGGCTTCAGCTCTACCTAGTAAAAACTTTTGGGAAGATAAACGTGTTTTAATTACGGGAATAAGTGGTTTTGCCGGTAGTCATTTAGCAGAACAATTATTAGATTTAGGATGTGAGATACATGGGACCATTCGAAGGCATGCGGTGCCTATGCATGAGAACATTGAACATTTAAGAGGTAAAATTCATCTACACGAAGCTGATATCACAAGTGCCGAAAGAGTATTAGAAATTTTCGAAAAAATCGAACCTAATGCAGTCTTTCACCTTGCAGCAGAATCTTTTATTCCAACATCTTTTAGAGAACCCGTAAGAGTAGCTCATAATAATATTATTGGAACGATAAAAATCTTCGAAGCTGCTAGAAGATTTGATAAAGATTTAGAGAGCATTCATGTGGCTTGTAGTAGTGAACAATATGGCTTAGTTGATCCAAAAGAAGTTCCTGTAACCGAAGACTTAAAAAAAAATCCATTTCGTCCAAGAAGTATTTATGGCATAACAAAATGTGCTACAGAACAAATAGCCTGGTTATATCATAACTCGTATGGTGTTCCTAGTATAATTACTCGTGGTTTTAATCATGAAGGTCCTCGAAGAGGTATTCAATTCGTAACCAGTGTAATTCATCGCCAAATAGTTGAGATACTTGATGGTTTAAGAGATAATATTATAATTGGAAATCCGAATGCAATCAGAGATTATACTCATGTAAAAGATACTATCAATGCATATATTCTAGTTAGTGAAAAAAAAAAATATGGCGAATCATATAACGTGTGTTCTGGTAAGGGAATTATGATCTCAGACTACGTGGAGTTATCGAAAAATATTTTTAATATTTCAGCTGATGTATTTGTTGATCCTAATAGACTCCGCCCAAGTGAGGTTCCTTTACTAATTGGTAGAAATGATAAAATTATTAATGACATCGGATGGAGACCGACACGATCTATTGTTGATATCATTAAAGAAGGAGTAGAATATTTTAAGAAACATCCAGAACAATTAGGAGTCGAAGCTCATTAGCTCTTCAACAGGGTTAATTTTTTTAAACTTAAATTGCATTTTTATCCTATTTGACGTGGAATTTTAAGAATAGGATGAAATTTAATTACTTCCCTTTATAAATTTAATTCCTTTTTTTGAACTGTAATTAATTCTTGAATTCCTTTGATCCCTAATTTTAATACTTCATCTAATTTCTTCTTTGAAAATGTGTTTCCTTCAGCAGTTCCTTGAATCTCAATAATCTCATTATCCTCATTCATTACAAGATTAAAATCAACATCTACTTTAGAGTCCTCAGCATAATTTAAATCTAGAAGAACATGATCATTCTTTATCCCTAATGAAATTGCTGCTATAACCTTGTAATCTGGGAAATCATAGATCAACTGCTGATTATAAAGATAGTTTAATGCATCAAAAACTGCTAAAAAAGCTCCAGTAATTGATGCACATCTAGTCCCCCCATCTGCTTGTATCACATCACAATCAACTCTTATCGTTCTTTCACCGAGTTTCTCGTAATTATAAGCTGCACGCATACATCGTCCAATTAATCTTTGAATTTCCATGGATCTACCTCTATTTGTATCTCTCTGATTTCTTATTTGAGTTGCTCTAGGCAACATTGAATATTCTGCTGTAATCCATCCAGTTCCAGTATCAACTAGAAATCTTGGAACGGATTCAATAACTGAGGCAGTTACGATGACTTTTGTTCCTCCTTGAGTGATTAGCACAGAACCTTCTGGATATTTAAGAAAGTTCCTTTTTATTGTAACCTTTCTAATTTCGTCAAATTTCCGTCCATCAACCCTTATATTCTCCACCATCTATATAAAACCTAATCTTATAAGTTAACAAATTAGTACTAATTAATAATCATTTATGAGAAGAGTATATTATTTGTAAAGTAAAAAAGTTACTAAAATTAGATTTTTTTTTTATTGGTTCGCCATTGGATAAGATCCCAATATTTTATACCATATTACATTATTGCTCATATTTTCAAGAATCTTTTTAATCCTTGGATCCTCTTTATCTCCTTCAAAATCCATAAGAAAAATATACTCCCAACGACCTCTTCTCCTAGGACGAGATTCTATTTTTAATAGATTAATATTTGCATCAGCATAAATTTTCAATACCGAATATAACGCTCCTGGAGTATGTTTAACAACAAAAATTATTGATGTTTTTATTTTTCCCTCTTTATACTCATTTTCTCTTTTTGAAATTATCAAAAACCTTGTAAAATTCAGAGGATTATCTTCAATATTAGAACTCAAGATTCTCAAATTGAATAGTTTGCTTGAAAATTCTGGTCCAATTGCAGCATAGGAATTATCATTTAACTCATGAACTTTACGCATTGCCTCAGCTGTAGAATTCACACTAACCAAATTAGCATTGGGTACATTCGCTTTAAGCCACATTCTAGCTTGGGCAAATGCTTGAGGATGTGAGAGAATGTTTTGAATTTTTGATAAATCAGAATTCTCGACAGAAATTAGATTCTGGATGATTCTCAACTCAATTTCTCCATAAATTATAACTTCTTTTTCAATTAATAAATCAAGAGTTTCCCTTACTGTGCCTTGAAGACTATTTTCAATTGGAATAACACCAAAATCGATTATATTTTTTTCCAAATTCTCAAATATTTCTAATGAATTTGAAATTGGAGAGAATTCTGTTCCCGCTTTAGGAAAATATTCTAAAGCTGCTTGATGAGTAAATGTTCCATCTGGTCCTAAGTATCCAACTTTATTCGTCATTCCTTGAATAAATTTGCTAGCACTTATTATTTCTTTCCAAATCGCTTCAATACTCGAACTACTAAAAACACTAGATTTACTTTTTAACCTTTCAAAAATCTCCTTTTCTCTTCGCGGTTGAAACACTTCTAAATTCACTTTATTTTTGATATTTCCTATTTTATTAACAAGATTTCCCCGATTATTTAAGAGTTCTATTATCCTATCATCGATTTCATCGATTTTATCCCTTAGAGTTTTTATTTCTTTCTTCAAATTGTTTTGATTGTTCATAATAGACAATACATAATAAATGATTTAATATTTTTAAAAATTTAAAAAAGGTTCGATGTTTAGTTCAAATGCCGAAACGGGAAATTCTAGCTTAAAATTCAATAAAACTTCCGGATGAATTTCACCAATTTCACCAATTATTTTTTTATTTAAATAAATTTCTCCACATCTCCCATTTATGTAACTTGGATTTATGCCTAGTTTTACTTCATAATCGTCATAGAGCCCAAGAGAAGTCATGAGGTAGTCTAAAGCAGACTTAATTTCAGTGTAATCTGCATCTTCATGATATGATACTGCAGACAAATGAATTTCTCTTTTGGTTCCTGTTTCTTCTTTTTGTGATAGTAATATAACATCACCCACTTCAAAAATTTTTATTGGCTTTTCCTCAGATCGGTTAAAAAGTAGAGTATCCATCAATTTTGGAAGAATCTTTGTTCTAGTTGTATCATATTCTTTAGAAACGGGATTAGCAATCTCAACATTTTTGTTTGCCCCAGAATTTTGTTTCATATAATTATATTGTTTATCTGTACTTGTAAGAATGAAATTAATAACTTCTAAATATCCTGCTCCAATCATTATTTTCCTTAATCGATTTGAATACTCTTGTATTGGATGATATTGACCGATACCACCTTCGCGAATTGTAAGAGGTAAATTAAAATAACCATAACCAATAGCACATTCCTCAGTAAAATCTACTGGATGCATAATATCCCCCCTATAAGCAGGTACTAAGATATCCAAATATCCATTCTGTTTCGATTCAGTAGCATTCATCCTTACTTTTTTAAAACATTTTATCATTTGTGGAATTGATAAATTCAAACCGATAATGCTATTTATATAGTCAACATTGACCATCCATTTTTTTGGACTCAGATCAGGTGTAATTACTACACCTGTTTCTTCATAATTTACTTTTACGGTTTCTAATTTTGCCCCCATGTCCATTAAAGTGGTTGAGAGAATGTTTAATGCTAGATTAACTGCTTTTAAATCAGTACCTGTTAAATCTAAGAATAAATTTCTTGTTTCATCTGTTACTGTTGTAAGAACACCATTTATTACAGGTGGAAAGGACAATACTTCATTATTTTTATCAAAAATAATTGGATATACTTCTTTTCCTTCTAAAATATGGGCATACTCAATACCCTTATCGTGTAATAATAAAATTTCCTCCAAATTCATTGGATATCCGTCTCCATGTAATGGAATAAAGCTAACAGAGTCTGGTTTTACAGCAGTATATCTATAGGGGGGAGTTACTTTGTCAAAATCATGAACCCCAATCGCAACTTTTTTTCGATCCCTTCCTACAGCCCAATGTAGATGTTCTTGAATATTCATTAATGTAGCAACTTCATCTTCATCTAAATCAATATCTCGTATAACTCCACAGACTATGTAAGGCCGAACTTTTTTTACAATAGGATCTACATTTAAAACTACTTCTCCTGAAATTATTTCATATGATGGGAGACCTTCTTCGATTTCATAATATCCTTTAAGAGCTCTAGCAATACCCTCAGGGCTTGAAAAATCTGGTCTATTAGGATTATATTCAACTTTTACTTTTTGTTCTACTTCATTGATATCCTCTAGATCTAAACTAATCCATTGGAGATCATATTCTAAATCTTTTAAATCTAGTTTTCTCCCAACTAATCTTTCTAATCTTTCAATCTTTAATTCTATCGTTGGCATTTCTTCACCTCATTTAAGATAAGACTGCTTTCTTAACCAATTTAATGGATTAATATAAAAATCTCTAATATCTTCACGACCATAATAGGGCATAGCAATTCTTTCAAGACCCCCACCCCATGCTAATACACGAGTAGGTTCTTTAATCCCCCAAGGATAGGTTACCTCTGGACGAAATATTCCTGATCCCGCCATCTCTAGCCATTCGCCTAATTTTTCATAATATACTGCAACTTCCATACTAGGCTCTGTATAAGGGAAAAATCCAGGTCTTGTAATAATCTTTTTAAATCCCATTTTTCTGTAAAATTCAGACAATAAACCGATTAAATCACATAATGTTACATTATCATCAATTACTATTCCTTCTATTTGAGTAAATTCTGCTAAATGTGATTTATCAACTTTTTCATTACGAAACACTCTATCAATACAAAACACCTTCACAGGTACTTTATCATTATTTCTATAAAATTCAGCCAACCTTCGCATTGTTGTAGCCGTTGTGTGAGTTCTTAACACTGTTTTTTTAGCGGTTTCAATATCCCATTTATAATCCCATCCAGTTGAACCGGATTCTCCTCCATTTTCGTGCATATCACGTACAGCTAAAACTCGATCCTTTTCTGGTAATCTTGCTGTTTTTGGATTATTGAGATAAAATGTATCCTGCATTTCACGAGCAGGATGGTCCTGAGGTTGAAATAATGCATCAAAATTATAAAAAGCACTTTCAATAATAGGTCCTCTTATTTCAGTGAACCCCATTGACAAGAAAATTTCTCTTATTTCATTAATTAGGTTTATTAAAGGGTGAATTTTTCCTGCTTTTAATAATGGACCAGGTTTCGACACATCAAATGTTTTTAAATCATAATTTTTCCAAGCTCCTGAACTTAACATCTCAGAGGTGATTTTACTTACTTGAGTTAACTCCTTAATCTTTGAAATTGCAATACTTTTACCTATATCAGTCAGATACAGAATTCGATTGGTTTTACGTTTTCTTTCTATTAATTTCCTTTTATTCAAAATATCTAAAAATTTTATATCGGATTTAGATAATTTAGAATAATCGAGGATGCTATTTTCTTCAAATTTTTTAAGAAATTTTTCTAGATCAGTTTGAGGAAACTCATCCACAACTAGAAATATTTTATTTTCCCCGGAGGCTTTACTTTGACTTATCCATCTTCTTTTCTTTAAGTTTGATATTCCTACATAGAAAATGTCTTTATCCAGGTTTGATTTTTTCAACAATCCCTCTAAAGTGATTTCTTTAATTTCTTCTTTTAACATTAAATTCAATAATTGGCGTTCAGGGAGTCCAAGCTTTAAGTATTTCTTACCTTCATTATTTAAAGAAACTTGATAAAGTTCTTCCTCTTTGAATCCACCTAGTTTATGTTCAATTAATTCATTTATCGCTGACATAAGTACGATGTAATCAATTTCCATTTCTTCTGCAATTTCAGAAGCTACTACATTAGATCGCTTTTTCTTAAGCAGTTTTAAAACTTCAATTGTTTGTTTTTTTAGTTTGATTGTCATAAACTTCAGTTGTTACTCTTTATTCTTTCGTTATTATTTTTAAAATCTCTAATGTATATAAATCTTATGTGAATTTAATCGTTTAATTTTGCTCGATCTTGAATTAGAACAAATATCTAAGTTTAAATTTTTTTTTATTAATTAGTTATAAGATTTAGTAAATTGAAACTCATCCGAAGCCAAGGGATCGGTTTCTAAGTTGATTTTTTAATCCCTTGGCAGAATAAAGAACTTAGTAAAAAATAGAACTTGATTGAGATTTAAATTTATACAGATGGTATTTAGCATAGTATACATAATAATCCCTTATCAATCATTAATTACTATTTAACAAATATATAAGCAAAATTCCTAAAAAATTTTCCTATTCCAAATGTTCTCTTATGGATGTAGAACTAATTCTTTCATTATTCTCATCCTTAAGAAGAGGAATCACAATTAGAATAAGGGGTGTTAATCCTATATTTTCTCTCTCTTCATTTAATTTTAAAGCATTTTCATATGTTTCCTGACTTACAACTAATCCATCATACTCAGGATCTTGAGCATATTTACTCATATCGTCCCAATCCTTTATTTCTACGATATTAATTCTATTTAGGTCGGTAAAAGAGCTTATAAATTTCTTTATATTGTTTTCTCTTGTAGTATAATCTTCTAGTTTAGAATAATATTGTTTCTTTTCTAGTAATTTTTGAGTTGTCAACCCAATTTCCACATTTTCAGAAACAGATAAGGCAGTTTTTAATAAAAGTTTATGTCCTTCATGAAGATGATCGAAAG
The DNA here is from genome assembly GCA_048941385.1 of Promethearchaeota archaeon. GTDB lineage: Archaea > Asgardarchaeota > Lokiarchaeia > Sigyniarchaeales > SOKP01 > Loki-b32. The sequence continues at coordinate 34,444 of JBHLNR010000008.1, read as the reverse complement.
TCCCGCCTAATCCAACTTTATTTAAAATTTGAAAAACACCTTATCGAATTGAGAACTAGTTATTATTAATTTTCATTTTTTTTTGTTTGCTTCCTCTTCTCTGCAGTACTGATTGATTCAGTTGGTTTTTTCAACCTGACTGAATAAATTTGTTTAACTTCCATCATATCCTCGCATTTATCACATTTGTCAACCTTCATAAAGACAAAATCCCCTTTTTCGTAATTCCTTACTTTTGTTAACCCACATAGCTTACAAATTAGAATTGTTAAAGTCTGTCTAATTGGTTCTGTTGGTTTTTTTTGCATTTGTATCAATGTTGCCCCAAAACAAATTAACATAAATCCCATTGACCAACCTGAAACTGCATCAGGAAGAATTCCCGTGTAAATAAACATTGCTCCTAAAATGATAAGAAAAATAGAAAGCAAGTTTTTTAGCACACTTTTAAGAGTAACTCCCTTTTTTAATATATCTTCGTCGTCTTCTTCTTCAATCATGGAAAATGACGTAATTTCTCGTTTTCTATGCTTTATAATCGAAAAGAATAAATAAATTTTGTTATTATAAATCCTTAATACAACCAAGTATTCAATTTTTAATTAAGGTTTTAAGAAAAATGCTAAGTCTATTTCAAATTGGTTCTCAAGGAACTGATCCAATCAGTCTGGTTATTCAACTTTTATGGTTTGTTCTTATATTTATAAGTATTTTCTATGGACAGAAAATTCAAGGATGGAAGGCTTCTAAAGAAATACAAGTTGGTTTAGAAAAATTAAAAAAGTGGAATGATGAATGTAAGGAAATTTTAATCAGTAATTTTAAGGAATTTGCTGATAAAAAGAAAACTCAAAAGGATTTAATGCTACAACTAGAAGATTTTATTACTTTTGTTACTATCCCACCTGTCTCATTAGATCCTTATGGTATTATCCCTAAATTTGATCATGTTGTTGATGTTAGAGATTATCGTTTTAAAGAAGAAGTAGAAACGTTAGCACCTCAAGCTAACAAAATTCAAAGGTATAATCTAGAGAATTTGCTAGAAGCTACAATGGCGATTGATTTTATATATAGGCTTATTAAACATTATCTTATACTTGGTAAAAAGTCAAAATCAATGATTTTACTCCTACAAATATCAATGCAATTAGGATTAATATTGAGTATGGCTAAAGCGTATTACTATGCTGCTAAAGCTTTTTCTGAAGGAAGCCCTATTGGAGATGCACTTGGACCATTGGTTACAGCTAGTTTTATCAGAGATGTGACTGATAAAGAGGTAGAAGCGAAAGAAATTGTAAGAGATACAATTGTTCAAGAAGTAAACTTTGAAGATCGTATTGTATTCGTGGTAAGAGCAAAAGGACCTGGAGGAACAGTAGGTAAACCTGGAAAAGCAATTAAAATGCTTATTGATGAGCACGGTTCGGAAATTTCTCGAATAATTATGATTGATGCTGGATTAAAATTAACTGGAGATAAGACAGGATCCATTGCTGTTGGCGTAGGTGCCGCTATAGGAGGGATAGGAATTGAAAAACATTTTATAGAAGAATCTTCTACAGGAAAATCAATTCCTATTGATGCACTCATTTGTAAACAATCCTTAGAAGATGCTATAACTACAATGAAGAGGCCAATTACTCAAAGCGTGCCTAAGTTTGTTGAAAAGATAAAGATGGCTGTGAGGAAAAGAACAGAGAAAGGTTCAAAAGTTATTATTGCAGGAATTGGGAATACAATTGGAGTTGGTATTTAAGGATCTACCTTTATATTCTATTATTTCTTAGTTTGTATTTTTGTCTTTCACTATTTAGTAAATCTTAGTTCTTAATTTAAAAGGATAATAAAAATTCTTAAATAACAAAATAGAAACTGTTTTATAATTAAGGGAATAAAATTAATTATACTATAAAATATAACGAAATTTAAGAGAAAAATAGTAAAACTTAATAATTGAGGTGTAAAGAAAATTTTCGGATATATGGGAAAAATATTACGAGTTAACTTAACTAATGGTAAAATTACTGAAGAATTTCCTGATAAAGAAACATTAAAGATGTATTTGGGTGGATCGGGATTAGCTACTAAATATTTGATTGATGAAACACCAAAGGGAATTGATCCTCTTGGACCAGAAAATAAACTAATATTTATGACTGGACCATTAACAGGAACTCCTTCTCCTAGTACTGGAAGATATAGTGTTGTGGCAAAATCGCCCCTTACTGGCGTTTGGGGAGAAGCAAATTCAGCTGGTTTTTGGGGTCGAGATTTAAAAAGATCTGGGTTTGATGGCGTGATTTTTGAAGGTATTTCACCCAAACCCGTGTATCTTGTGACTGAAGATGGAAAAGCTGAACTTAAGGATGCATCACACCTTTGGGGGAAAAATACCTCAGAAACAACGAGAATTATAAAGGAAGAATTAGGTGAAAAATTCAATGTAGCATGTATAGGTATTGGGGGAGAGAACTTGGTAAAATATGCTGCTGTTATGAATGATTGTGAGAAACCTAATTATGGAAGAGCTGCTGGAAGGTGTGGCATGGGTACAGTAATGGGTTCTAAAAAAGTCAAAGCAATTGCATCTAAAGGTAATGCTAAGATTGAAGTTGCAAATCCAGATGAATATAGAGAAGAAGCTAAACAGAGATATGACTGGGTAAATCAAAGTATGTTAAAGATGACTCTTGAAGTATTTGGGACTGCTACAATGGTAGATTTAGTGAATATTAAGGGAGGATTACCAACAAACAATTGGCAGACTGGTGTTTTTCCAACAGCCGATAATATAAATGGCACTGCAATAAACGAAACAATTCTTACAGGTCGTAAACCATGTTTTGCATGTCCAATAGCTTGTGGAAGAGTTGCAGAAATAAAGGAAGGGAAATATAAAAGTACAGGTGAAGGGCCTGAATATGAATCACTTGGAGCACTTGGAACCATGTGTGGGGTTGATAATCTAGAAGCAATCACCTTAGCGCATTTTCTTTGCAATGAATATGGTCTTGACGTCATATCTGCAGGGAATACAATTGGATTTGCGATGGAGTGTTATGAGAAAGGGATATTATCTAAAGAAGATACCGGTGGTTTTGAATTTAACTTTGGGAATGCTGATTTAGTTGTTGATCTTATTGCAAAAATCAGTAAAAGAGAAGGAATTGGGGATTTATTAGCTGAAGGGACCAGAATAATGGCAGATAGATTAGGTAATGATTCATATAAATTTGCTATGCATGTGAAGGGTTTGGAATTGCCTGCTTATGATAGTCGAGCTGCTAAAATTACAGGTTTGGCGTATGCTACAGCAAATAGAGGAGGATGCCATATAACGGGTTATATTGAAGGACCAGCATTTTTATCTATGCCGTTTATGATTGTAGAAGATGCAATGGTTGGAGATGTGCTAACTGAAAATCCAGAGGATACAAAGGTTGTTAAGGAATTTGAAGATGCATTTGGATTATTTGATGCGATTGGCGGTTGTAAATTTATGGGTATGGTTTTAACTTCAGAAGATTGGGCATCACTTATTGAGAAACTTCTAGGCTATGATTTCTCTAAAGAGGATTTCTTAAAAATGGGTGAAAGGCTATATAATCTAGCTAGAGTGTATAACGTAAGAGAAGGGGTAACAAGAGCAGATGATACTCTTCCACCACGATTGTTAGAAGAACCCATGCCAGAAGGACCAGCAGAGGGACAAGTTGTAAACTTAGATCCTCTTTTAGATGCATATTATGATTATCGTGGATGGGATAAGGAAACTGGAAAACCCACCAAGGAGAAATTAAAAGAACTTGGATTGGAATGGGCTATTAAGGAAATTTATTAACTGATACATCTCATTTTTTAATAAATAAGGTGAAACCTATGAGTGAAGAAAAGAATATTAGCTATGCAGAAAAACCGTGGCTGAAATCATACAAAGTCGGACCATTTAAACTTAAACATTCTATGGAACCTTATCCTAAGATAAATGTCTACGAGTTTCTTGAAGAAAGTGCAACAAAATTTCCTGATAATATTGCGTGTGTTTATCTTGAAGATGAAATCACCTATAAGGACTTAAAGGTTAAGGTTGATAAATTAGCGAATGCTTTTGTCGATTTAGGGTTAAAAAAAGGGGACACTATAGCATCAGTTCTTCCCTCATGCCTTGAGTTCATTTTAGTTGATTATGCTGCAATGAAAATGGGTGCAATTCATGTGCCACTAAGTGTCTTGCATAAAACAGATGACTTAGTTCATGAGCTAAAGGAGAGTAATGCTAAAACTGTGTTTTGTTCATATAGGCGTCTTGACCGCATTAATGAAGCAAAAAATGAAGTTGAAATTAACATTGTTATATACGCACCATCACGGCTTTTTCCTAATTATGAACTCCCTGAAATGGAGGAAATATCAGAAGAAGGATATTATTCTTTAGATAATTTATTAGAGAAATACGGACCACTTGAAGAAACTATAGAGGTAAATCCCTTTGAAGATATTGCTCTATTACCTTTTACAGGAGGCACAACAGGCCTTCCAAAAGGTACTATGTTAACACATTACAACATCACAACAAATGTAATCCAATTGATGCATTGGATGCTTGATCCCTTAAAAGTAGGAATTATTGGAAAAGCAGCTGTGGTAATTGGTGTTCCTATTTTTCATGCATATGGTCATTTTACGATACATTCATGTATTTCACTAGGCTTAAAAATGTTATTAATGGATCCAAGAGATATGGTACGAATTGTCGATGTCATAAAAAAGAATCGTCCTTTTATGGTAACAGGAGTACCTGCTCATTATATAAGATTTCTCCAATTGGACATTCCAAGGGCTCCAATTTTTTACCTTTCTGGAGCAGCACCAATGCCTCCTGAATTAGCCGATCAATTTGAACAAAAAACAGGTGTACCTATGGGTGAAGGGTACGGGGCAACTGAGACTTGTGCAGCCTCAACAGTTAATATTTCCCCTCTTTCTAAAGTTACTGGATTTATGGCTTCGAAGAAAAATGGTATTGGTGTGCCTTTGCCAGATACAGAAGCTAAAATTGTAGATCCAGAAACAGGTGAGGAAGTTCCTTTTGGAGAATCTGGAGAGATTTGGATCCGCGGACCGCAGGTCATGAAGGGATATTGGCCAACTCCGGGTAGCGGTTTAACTGATGATGGATGGCTTCCTATGGGTGATATAGGAAGAATGGATGAGGATGGTTATTTTTATATTGAAGATCGTATTAAAGATATGATTAATGTATCAGGAAACAAAGTATACTCAAGAGTGATTGATGATATTCTTCATGAACATCCCGCAGTAGGGATAGCAGGAGTAATAGGGGTTCCTGATCCAGATCGACCTGGTAGTGAAAGAGTTAAGGCTTTCATAACGCTAAACCGAGAATTTGAGGGAAAAATATCAGAACAGGATATAATTGATTACTTGAAGGATAAAGTTAAACCATATGCTGTTCCTAAATTTGTAGAATTTAGGAATGATCTTCCATTAACATTAGCAATGAAGCTTTTTAAACGGAAACTTAGAAATGAAGAAATAGCAAAAATGAAAGAACGAGGAGAAATCAAGTAATTCAAAAATAAATATTAATTCTATTATAAAACTTCAATTTTTTTCTATAAAAACTAGAATATTTATACAACTCTTTATTAATTAAGATATATAATATAATAACCTATTGAAAATTTAAGCGAAAGATTTTTATTAGAAGTGATAAAAATGAAATTTGGAAGCCCAGAATGGGCAGCGGCTTATGTTAAAGCAATAAATGATAACGAAAACTATAGAGATGCAGCCGGACCTAATGGTTTTCCACCTGATGGATGGGAAGGTGATTTTCTCTTTATTGTAGAGCCTGCAGGTAATTTAGATCATGAGATTAGGATGTGGGTAGGACTTTATCATGGTGAGTGTACCGGTGCAGAAGTATTAAAAGAAGGAGAAGAAAAAGAAACAGAATATGTTTTTTCCGGGCCATATGATGCATGGGAGCAAGTATTAAAAAAGGAATTAGATCCTATTCGTGGTTTACTAGCAGGAAAGTTCAAATTACAAGGGGATATGGCAAAAGTTTTAAAAGCCACAAGAGCGGCACAAGAGCTTGTTGTTTCCACCACAATGATTGATACAGAATTCTATTAGATTAGAACAAACTTTATTTACTTTTTTTTATTTTTTATTGTATCTAAACTATTATGTAAATTTATCATGCCTATATGCAAAGGAAATTTGTCTGAATTAGCAAAAAAGCAAGTTTATTTCCTTGATTTAGATGGTACTATTTATTTAGAAGATAAATTGTTTAAAGGAGTACCCGAATTAATAAAATTATTGAGAGATAACCATAAACATTTTTTTTTTCTTTCTAATAATTCAAGCCTTTCCACAGAAGCTTATCTTGAGAAGTTAAATAAATTTGGGCTTAATATAACAGAAGACAATCTTATTTTATCCCAACATCCCACAATTGAGTATTTAAGACAAAATAATTATAAAAAAATTTTTTTATTAGGTACATCATCACTCAAAATAGAATTTGAAAATGAGGGATTTGAATTAACAGAGCTTAATCCTCAAATAATTGTTCTTGCATTTGATAAAGAATTAACATATGAAAGATTAGTTAGAGTAACTAAATTCCTCCTGAAAAAAGACTTTCCATACATCGCTACTCATCTCGATAATCGATGTCCTACTAAGGAAGGTTATATTCCTGATGCAGGAGGTATTGCTGCTTTACTTTTTAAAACAATAGAAAGAATGCCAAGAGTTTTTGGAAAGCCGAATAAAGAAATGCTAATGTTCAAATTAAACCAGTTAGGGATATCTCCTAATGACGCGGTTATGATTGGTGATCGCCTTTATACAGATATAAAAATGGGTGTCAATGCAGGAGTAACAACCTGTTGTGTATTATCGGGAGAAACAACTATGGATATGATAGAAAATAGTGAATATAAACCAGAATTCGTTATAAATGGAATTTGGGATCTTCAAAATTTCTTTGAAATTTAAACAATTGCTTTAATTCAAGTTTATATTCTTAGAAAGATTTTTTTCATTATTGTAATATGTGATTTTACAATAATTATACAATTATTATCATAAAAAATAAAAACATAATATTCTGTTCTTAATTTATTAAATCTTGAAAATTATCGAGCTTTAGGCAAATTAAAATGACAACTAGTGAAAAGAATAAATTTATCTACGATTTTAGTGAAGGAAATAAAGACTTAAAGAATTTACTGGGAGGAAAAGGAGCAAATTTAGCTGAAATGACAAAATTAGGATTATCAATTCCCCCAGGGTTTACAATTACTACTGAAGCGTGCTTACTATATTTTCGTGAACCTGAAAAAATTATGAAAGAGTTAGAACCCATAATACTAAAGAATTTAAAAAAATTGGAAGATCTAACTGGTAAGGTGTTTGGGGATACAACTAATCCACTTTTGGTTAGTGTTAGATCAGGGGCACCACAAAGCATGCCTGGGATGATGGATACAGTCTTAAATCTAGGATTAAATGATGAAAGTGTGCTTGGCTTAGCAAAACAAACAGGTAATCAGCGATTTGCTTATGATTCTTACCGTCGATTTTTACAGATGTATTCTGACGTCGTAATGGCTATGGGGGATGAAAAATTTGAGAGAATTTTAACTAAATATAAAAGAACTATTGGAAGAAATGCTCAGGATACAGATTTAAAAGTTAACGATTTAAAAAAAGTAATAGCTGATTATAAAGCATTATATGAAAAAGAAATTGGTTCTGCCTTTCCCCAAGATCCACTTAAACAATTATTTCTTGCAATAGAAGCCGTGTTTAAGTCTTGGAACAATAGACGCGCAATCACTTATAGAAAAATCAATAATATTCCTGATTTCGGTACTGCTGTAAACATCCAAACAATGGTCTTTGGCAATAAAGGTGATAACTCTGCTACAGGTGTCGCTTTTACCAGAGATCCTTCAACTGGGGAGAACAAAAAGTTTGGTGAATACCTAACAAATGCTCAAGGTGAGGATGTTGTAGCCGGAATCAGAACACCAAAGAAACTGGAAGTAATGAAGGAAGAATTTCCAAAAATTTATACTGAATTGCTAGAAACAATGGATACTTTAGAAAAACATTATCGTGATATGCAAGACATTGAATTTACTATTGAAGACGGTAAATTAAATATTCTACAAACTCGAAATGGAAAACGTACTCCTTCTGCAGCTGTAAAGATTGCTGTGGATATGGTTAAGGAAGGCTTAATTTCGAAAGAAGAAGCAATCATGAGTATGGATCCAAAAAAAGTTTCAAAATTATTATTTAAAAGCATTGATGAGAATTCAATAGTCCATGTTTTGGCTCATGGTATTAACGCTTCACCTGGAGCAGTGTCAGGGAAAGCAATATTTGATCCTGATACAGCAGAACAATTAGCAAACCAAGGAGAAACTGAAATAATTCTTTGTAGACCACAGACTAAACCTGATGATGTTCATGGCTTATATGCATCTAGTGGAGTTTTAACACAATTTGGGGGAAAGACATCACATGCCGCAGTTGTCGCTAGAGGAATGGGTAAACCTGCAGTTGTAGGTGCGTCCGATATAGAAATTGATGAAGAAAACAAAGAGTTCAGGGTTGCAGACATGGTTATTCAAGAGGGAGACTATATTACCATTGACGGAACTACAGGAAAAATTATAGAAGGAAAGGTTCCTTTAATTGAACCCGAAATAAAGGGAGAGTTCCTTGAATTATTAACAATGGCAGATGAAATTAAAATTCTAGGAGTTAGAGCAAATGCAGATACTCCTGATGATGCTAAGAAGGCGTTGGAATTTGGAGCTGAAGGAATTGGGCTATGTAGAACTGAACATATGTTTATGGCACAGGACAGACTACCTGTAGTTCAAAATATGATAATAGCAAGAACTCAAGAAGACCGTCAAGATGCTCTAAATAAAATTTTACCAATGCAAAAAGGGGATTTCCTTGAAATATTCAAAATAATGGAGGGCAAGCCAGTAACCATTAGATTATTGGATCCACCTTTACATGAGTTTTTACCTGAATTATCATTAGTCCAATTAGAGAGACAGGAACTAAAAATGACTAATGCTTTATCAAAAGCTCTTCTAGATGTTAGCCCTCTAGATGAAGAAATTACAAAAAAGAATAAGGTAATAAGCCTGATAAGGTCACTATCTGAGGAAAACCCCATGATGGGACTCAGAGGTTGTAGGTTGGGAATTGTATGGCCTGAAATCAACGAAATGCAAGTTAAAGCAATATTTCAAGCCGCTTGTGAGCTAAAACTAAAAGGAATAGATGTTATTCCTGAAGTTATGATCCCTCTAGTTGGTATGATCTCGGAATTACAATATGTAAAAGCACAATTGATGGAAGTTGCTATGGAAACAATCGAAGATTATAATGTAGAACTTGATTACAAATTTGGAACAATGATCGAGATCCCGAGAGCCGCTTTAACAGCTGATGAAATTGCTATTGAAGCAGAGTTCTTTTCATTTGGTACTAATGACTTAACACAGATGACATACGGATTTTCTCGTGATGACGCTGAGGGAAAGTTTCTTCCTGTATATTTGAATAAAGAAATTCTTGAACAAAATCCTTTTGAGATTCTAGATCAAGATGGCGTAGGGAAATTAATGAAGATGGCAATTAAGCTTGGGAAGCAGACTCGAGAGGACTTGAAAACGGGAATATGTGGTGAGCATGGGGGAGAACCAAGTTCAATAAAATTCTCTCATGCTATAGGTTTGGATTATGTTTCTTGCTCCCCTTTTAGAATTCCAGTAGCTAGAATTGCCGCTGCTCAAGCGTTTATTGAAAATAAGAAAAGTTAATGCTATTTCTAATCTATTTCTGTTGCTCAAACAGTTATTGAAAACAAGAAAGAATCATTGATTTCTCATGGTAATATCTTTACATTATATTACTAAATAAGAATAATATTACTCTAACACATTGTATTTTGAGAAATTCGAAAAAGTTTTATCGAATTAATTTTTTACTTAACTATAAAATCATTAGGTAAAGCTCATATGCCCTTATCTTTAAAGGAAAAAATATCTTTATTAAAAGAAGTTGGAGAAGAAATTATTGATTTAGATGAATTAAAAGAATTAATTCAATGGAAGGTTGATAATAACAAACCTATCTATGCTTATGATGGATTTGAACCTTCTGGAATATTACATATTGGTCAAGGGCTTTTACGAGCTATTAATGTTAACAAAATAACGAAAGCAGGAATTAAATTCAAATTTTTGGTTGCTGACTGGCATGCTGCAGCAAATCTGAAATTTGGTGGAAATCTAGAAGTAATTAAGAAAGTGGGGGATTTTTTAATAGAAACTTGGAAAGTTTGTAATATGGATTTAACCAATGTTGAATTTATTTATGCTTCAGATTTGATAAAAGAACCAGAATATTGGGAGTTAGTATTAAAGATTGCTATTAATAGCTCTCTAAATAGAGTTAAACGTTGCACTCAAATAATGGGTAGAAGTGAATCAGAACAGCTAGCAGCATCTCAAATCCTCTATCCTTTAATGCAAGCAGCAGATATTTTTTATCTTCCTGCAGATATTTGTCAATTGGGAATGGATCAACGAAAAGTAAATATGTTAGCTAGAGAAGTAGCTAAAAAGCTAAATAAACCAAAACCAGTAGCAATTCATCATCATATGTTAATGGGATTGACAAAGCCCCCCTCGACTGATTTAAATGGTGTAGATAGAACCATTGAGATCAAAATGTCCAAATCAGATCCGGATTCAGCGATATTTATGCTAGATTCTCCCAATGATATAAAACGTAAAATAAATAAAGCATATTGTCCTCCAAAACAAATCATCGAAAATCCTGTTTTAGAATATTGCAAATATATCATTTTTGAGCTAATAGATACATTTAAAATAGATAGACCCGAAAAATACGGTGGTAATATTGAATATAGCTTATATGAAGAACTAGAAAAAGACTACAAAGCAGGAACATTAAATCCTCCAGACTTAAAACCAGCAGTAATTAAATATTTAAATCAGCTTTTAGCACCAGTGATCGAACATTTTGAAGAAGATGAGAATGCGAAACAATTATATAATTTTGTCAAGAGAGAATATGAGAAATATAAAAATAACTAAACCAATTAAAGGCGTATTGAAATGTCAGATAATCATGTAGTTGATATCTTTTTAAATCCAAAAACTGTAGCTGTAATCGGCGCTTCTAAAAATCCGACAAAAGGAGGATTCCGTATCTTAACCAATCTAATAACCAATAAATATAAAGGAAAAATCTTTCCTATCAACCCAAACTCCGATGGAGAAGTAATGGGATTAAAATTTATCAAATCTATATTAGATGTTAAAGAAGACATAGATTTGGCAATCTTCTATATCCCTAATAGCGTAATACCTGATATTCTAAAAGATTGTATTAAGAAAAATGTAAAAGGAGCTCTTATTGAAACAGCAGGTTTTGAAGAAGTTGGTGAAAGAGGTCTTAAATTAAGGGATAAAATCCTCGAAGTAACAGATAACTTCTCCAAGATACGGATTGTAGGTCCAAATTGTATGGGTCTTTCAAAAGTCGATGCTGATAGTGACAGTGAAGAGAAGGGTGGATTTTTTTCAGGTTTTGGTGTTTTTGAGAACTACAAGCGGGGAAATATAGCGATTATCACACAATCAGGTATGTTAAATGGAGGTTATCTAATGAATTTAATGGAAAATTATCCGGAAATGGGGATTAGATACTCTTTATCGATAGGTAATAAAATGGATCTAAGTGAGATTGAATTTTTAGAATATTGCATTAACGATCCTAGTGTAAATGTAATTGTTTTATATCTAGAGTCATTTAAAGATCCAAGAAAATTTATAAAATTATGTAAACAAGTTAGAAAAATCCCAAATAAAACAATAATTTTGCTGAAAGGAGGGAGAACAGATTTAGGACAAAAAGCATCTTCAAGTCATACTGGCGCTTTAGCAGAAAGTAGATTATTAGTTCAAGCAATAATTAAACAAGCAGGAATAATACAAGCAGAAAACTTACATGATCTATTCCAATTTGCTAGAACTTTTTCAATGATTTATAGTTCTGGAAAAAAATTACCTAAGTATGGTAATGTATCAATGATGGCTGGATCTGGTGGAGCGGGCACTATTTCTGCTGACTTAACAATGAAATATGGATTAACATTTCCAATATTGGAGGATAAGACATATCAAGTTCTAAAAGAGCTCTATCCTGAATGGATGCCGCCTAATCGATTTGCACTTCTAGATTTATTTCCTACCTTTGAAAAAGCTAGGATGAATAATATAAACCGCAAAGAAATTATGACAAGACTTTGGAAAACAGTTCTAAATGATTCTAATGTTGAAGGTGTTTTCAATATGATGCATGTGTCCAATCGATTTAATGATCGGTATGATTTTGATGAAATGGCACACTTTAAAACAGATAAAATTATTTTTATGTGGACGGTTGGGGATACAGATGGAGTTCTTCGTATATCGAGATTGTTCAACAAAAATCAGATTCCAACATTTCCATCCATAGAAGAGATGATAAAAAACTTTTCAATACTACTACAGGAATCTAAAAATAAGCATATTCAATAATTAGAAAGTATCATGGTTCGCATTCTTTGTATAGGTGATTCACATATACCTAAGAGAGCCAAGGATCTCTCTGAAAAAATATATAATAGATTAAATAAAATTACAAGCTTAGATCCTTTTGATTACACATTATTTACTGGGGATATAGTAAACTTTCCTAAGTTGTTAGATTACTTGAATTTAAAGACTAAAAACAAATTATTTATAGTAATGGGAAATATGGATTACTATTATGGTAATCGAGACGCCCCACTATATCAAAAACTTGATATTGTTTTTAGTGATAATGAAAAAATAACATTGGGTTTGACTCATGGGGCTCAAATTAATCCACGAGGAGATCTTTCTCAATTAGAAAACTTAGCTATTGAGAGGAAATATGATATTTTGATCTCTGGGCACACTCATAAAGAAGAAATAGTTCTTACTAATAAGGGTATTTTATTATTAAATCCTGGAAGTGTTACAGGAGCATGGTCGTTTGTAGCAAGTGGCATCCCGTCTTTTATTGAATTAGATATTAATGAGGTATCTAAAGAAATTTTAGTAGATCTTGTTCAAATTGACAAACATTCAAGAGAAATTTTTATCTCAAAAAATAGTTATTTTTATAAAAATGATCGAATTACAGATTCTCTAGTCTAGAACAAGGATTTTGGAGAGTTTTAATAACTTTCCTAGATTTCTTTTTCCCGCCGAGCTTTTTGAAAATGTTAATTTTCGATTTCCATATGTATTTTTTTTCATCATCATATTAAGTATTGAGTTTTCCCCATTTGAAAAAAACAACAGATCTTCTGCGCAAGCTTTTAATTCTAAGTCAAACTCTTCTAACTTACCCTTATTTAGGGAATAATTCCCCTTTTCTGCTAATAAATTCAACCAGAAATACTCATCTTCATCAATTTGAAGCCCCAAATTAATTTTTGCATTGAAATTTTCCAATAGTTTATCATTTTTAGAATTCTTCTTCTTATCCTTTATTATACTTTCAATGGTTTGCTGAAATGTTATAAATAGATTATTCTTTTCTTCTTCTTTCATTATTCTTCTCATCTAATTTCCTATTTTAACTATAAAATATTTATAGTATTATTTTTGATTTAATTACTTATTAAATTTAATACAATAGAAATATTATTAACCAATTAATGAAATTTATCTAATTTTTAAATCAAAATTATGAACTAAAAGGTGAAACATATAAATGTGGCAATTCTATAGTCCAAATATTATTTACGGTGAAGATTCCCTTAATTTCATTGAAAAAATAAACGGGCAAAAATGTTTTATTGTTGCTGATAAAAATCTTCAAGAATTAGGAATATTGAAGATTCTTACCGATAAACTTATAAAATTTAGTAAGGAATATACAGTATTTACCGATGTTATACCAGATCCCCATGAAGAAGATATAATGAATGGTAAAAAAAAGTGTAATGAATATGGTCCTGATTTAATAATAGCAATAGGAGGAGGATCTGTGATTGATTCAGGTAAAGCGATATGGGCAATGTATGAATATCCTGATTTTACACTTGATAATATAGATCCTTTTAGTGAACGATTATATGATTTTGCTAACAAAGCTAAGTTTATTGCGATACCTACTACTTCTGGGACGGGTTCTGAGACAACTTGGGCTATTGTTATTTCAAGATTTGAAGATAATGTTTGGAGAAAAGCGTCGTTAAGTCATAAATCTTTAGTTCCTACTTATGCAATAGTCGATCCTGTTTTTACTTTAGGTATGCCTCAAGAATTAACTAAATTGACTGCATTTGATGCATTAGCGCATGCTATGGAAGCTTTTATATCAATGTGGAGAAATGAGTTTTCAAACGCTCTTGGATTAAAGGCGATTGAATTAATTTTTAAGTACCTACCCATTGCTTATACTGAGGGGCATAATAAAGAAGCAAGGGATTTTATGCATCAAGCTGCGACTATGGCAGGATTAGCTTTTGGAAATTCACAAGCTCATTTAGCCCATGCAATGGGTCACAGTTGGGCGGCAATATTTCATACAACTCATGGTTTAGCTGTTGGTCTCTTTCTTAGATACATTACACAATATTGTTTAAATGCTCCGGGGGATACAAATGAATCAATTCAAATGTATTCACTCCTGGCGAGAAAATTAGGTTGGGCTAGCTGGGATGAGAACGATAAAACAGCTGCTTATAAAGTTCTTGAAAAAATAAAGGAATTGCAAGAGGAAGTAGATTTTACTTATAGGCTTAAAGATTTAGGAACTTCAAGAGAAGATTTCGACAAAAATTTAGATAAGTTAGTTAGTCTATGTTTTCAAGACCCTAGTAGTGTTATGGCTCCAAGAATCCCAAACAAGCAGGAATTTATAAAACTATTCGAGTATGCTTATGAAGGAAAAGATGTTGACTTCTAAAATTTTAATTTTTTTAATTTTTTCTTTGTTCTTTTTTTTCTGATAAAAATAAATATACTGTCTTGATATTATCTTTTTAAGGGATTTTAATAGAAGAAATTGGATTGAATTGAATATTCCAGAAAATGAAAGAGAAGCACTAGAGCTATTAGAAGCTCAAATTGAAGGGTCAATACCAGAAATATCGGAGTTGGAACGTTATAGACTTGGATATTATGTAATGGATGGACATATTATGGGATTAAGCCTTTTCTCGTGCGGATTAACTAACATGCCCGCAATTTTTCGTTCATTACCTTTTCTAAAGGAAATTTATTTAAGAGGAAATAATCTAAGTTTGATTCCTGATGAAATTTGTTCTCTACCTATTCTAGAAATCCTTGATTTGAGCGAAAACAGTTTAAGACAATTACCCGAAATAATTAATTCACTTTCAGTCATTAAAGAATTACATTTAGAATCAAACCATCTAGAGTCTCTACCAGAATCAATTGGGGATCTTAAATCCTTAGAGCTTCTGGATTTAAGTGAAAATAATCTAACTCTTCTGCCATCCTCTTTGGGTAATTTATCTCTTTTAAGAACAATAGATTTGAGTAATAATAAAATTCAAAAATTACCTGATACAATTGGGAATTTAGGCTCTTTAGAAATATTTTATTTAGGAAATAATGAATTGAATATCCTTCCTAAACAAATTGGATCATTAATTTCTTTAAAAAGATTAAACCTAAGAAATAATAATATAGCAAAGCTCCCAGAGACAATTGGGGATTTAACTTCATTAACTTCTCTGTTTTTAAAAGGTAATATTTTAAGAAATTTACCTAATTCAATTGGGAATCTAGTAAATTTAATCTACCTTGGATTATCATCTAATCAAATAAATTCCCTTCCAACCACTATCGGATCACTTTCTTCTTTAGAAAATCTAAACCTTTCATCAAACGAATTACTTGAAATACCATCAACAATCGGTCGTCTTAAAAATTTGCTAAGACTTGAACTATCAGATAATCGTTTAACAGTTTTACCAGACGAAATTGGAGATCTTTCTTCCCTTACTATAATAAATTGTGATAATAATCAATTAACAGAGATACCAAACTCAATTGGCAACTTATTATCATTAGAAATAATAAAAATTAATAATAATATCCTGAATGGATTACCTGACTCTATAGGGCAATTAAAGCAATTAAAGGAATTAAGCATATATGATAATAAAATAAATCATCTTCCAGAGGATATAGGTACCTTAACATCACTGGAAATTTTAGATTTAAGTAAAAATGAGTTAACGAAACTCCCTGAATCTATAGGTTCTCTTGATTCATTGATAGAATTGGATGTATCCACGAATAAGTTAACTTATATTCCTCCTTCGATTGGTGCATTACCGTCAATTAAAAGTTTAATCTTGGGGTTTAATCGATTAGTTGATACTCCAAAATCAATTGGTTTTCTTACAACATTGGAAATATTAGATTTAGGAAAAAATCGTATAAGTTTTATTCCTGAAACTTTAGGTTCATTAACATCTCTTAAACATTTATATTTATATTACAATGAGTTAAGTAGTATACCTGAATCAATTGGTTCTCTAAATTCTTTGAAATACCTATATTTAGGAAACAATAAATTAACAACACTCCCCGAATCAATTGGAAGACTTAAATCTTTAAAATATTTATTTTTGCGTGATAATTATTTAACTGAATTACCAGAATCATTGGAAACCCTCCCCTCTTTAAAATATTTGAATATTGAGAAAAATAACCTGAAAGGTTATCTTGATTTTCTACACAAATTAGAACTTCGTGGAATTAAAATTTTAAAATGAGAAAAAACACCAGAAACTCTCCTCGTTATATTACATCTTAAATCTTCTATTTAGAATTAAATTTTCTATGAATATAATTTAATCTAAATGAAACTATTTTCGAAAATTATGGCTTTATAGGTAGTACTAAAAAAATAATATAATTTATATATTAATTGCAGTTAGATAAAAGTATGGATATTTCAAAAGCGATGAGTATTAAATTACCTGATATACTACCACCCTATCCAAAATTTGTTGAGGGAATACGAAGATCTCCGACAAGGGGCTATTTTCTCAATCCCCTGCAAACAAAAATCTCTCTAAAGAATGCTTTAAGATATATTCCTGTTTCCTTACATGAAAAATTAGCACCTGAATTCTTGGAGGAATTAATCACAAGGGGTAGAATCTATGGATATAGATTTAGACCTGAAGGAAATATAAAAGCAAAACCAATTAGTGAATATAAGGGCAAGACTGTTGAAGGGAAAGCATTACAAGTTATGATTGATAATAACCTTGATTTTGATGTAGCTCTATATCCATATGAACTAACTACTTATGGTGAAACTGGACAAGTCTTCCAAAATTGGATGCAGTATCAATTGGTAAAATTATATTTAGAAGAAATGTCTGAAAATCAATCACTGATTATAGCTTCAGGGCATCCAGTTGGACTCTTCCCTACTTCTCCTTATGCTCCTAGAGTTATTTCATCTAATGCCATAATGGTTGGTATGTTTGATAATCCTGATGATTTTGCTATAGCTGCTGCTATGGGGGTAGCTAATTATGGCCAAATGACCGCAGGAGGATGGATGTATATAGGTCCTCAAGGAATTGTGCATGGTACTTATATCACCCTATTAAATGCGGGACGACAGTATCTCAATATACCCCAAAATGAAGATCTAAAAGGAATTTTATATATTTCATCAGGGTTGGGTGGAATGAGTGGAGCTCAAGCTAAAGCAATTGAAATTGCAGGAGGAATTGGGGTAATTGCTGAAGTTGATGAAACAAGAATTAAAACAAGATATGAACAAGGTTGGGTTTCTAAAATATCCGATGATTTAGATGAAATTTTTGAATGGGTAGAAGAAGCTAGGATGTCTAGTAGATCTCTCTCCATAGCATATCAAGGAAACGTAGTGGATCTTTGGAGATATGTTGTGAATAACCATTTGATGGTTGATCTTGCATCAGATCAAACATCCTGTCATGCGGTCTATGAAGGAGGTTATACACCATTTCAAATCAGTTTTAAGGAAGGAAGAGAATTAATAAAGACTGATAAAGATCGATTCAAACAATTAGTAGATAATTCATTGAAAGAGCAGTATAACCTTATTAAAGTTATGACCGAAAGAGGTACTCATTTTTGGGATTATGGTAATTCATTTCTAAAAGCAGTGTATGACGCTGGAATTAAAGAGATTGCTAAAAATCAAATTGATACCTCTGAGGGATTTATTTTTCCTTCTTATGTAGAGGATATAATGGGACCTATATGTTTTGATTATGGATATGGACCTTTTAGATGGGTATGCTTATCAGGAAAACAAGAAGACTTAGATAAGACTGATCAAACAGCAATGAGCTCTATTAATCCAGAACGAAGAGCTCAAGACAGGGATAATTACATTTGGATAAAAAACGCCAAAAAAAATAATTTAGTGGTTGGTACAAAAGCTAGAATTCTGTATGCTGATGCTGAAGAGAGAATTGATATAGCATTAAAATTCAACGAACTAGTAAAAAATGGAAAAGTAGGACCTATAATGATAGGAAGAGACCATCATGATGTTTCTGGAACAGATTCACCATTTAGAGAAACCTCTAATATCAGAGACGGTAGTAATGTGATGGCAGAAATGTCAGTACATTCTTTCACAGGAAATGCTATTAGAGGTATGAGTTATGTCGTGCTTTCTAATGGGGGTGGTGTGGGGATTGGAAAGTGTTTCAACGGGGGATTTGGTTTGGTTCTAGACGGTTCTGAAAAAGTGGATAAAGTTATAAAAAATGCAATTGAATGGGATGTTATAGGTGGAATTGCAAGAAGAAGTTGGGCGAGAAATCCTCATGCTTTTGAAACAGCATATACATGGAATATTAATCATAAAGAAAAAGGACACATCACTCTTCCTTTCATCGCAGAGGATAAGTTTTTAGAGAATTTAGTAGAAGAACATTTAAGAAAAATAAATAATAAATGAAACCAAATTTATTTGTTAGGGAACACTAACAAAAAATTAAGTGAGTTTCTGTATGGAAAACAAATTTAGGTATGGATTGGATCAATTAACAGTAAAGAAAGCGTTGAAAATAGCTCGAAGCCAAATCAAAGGGATTTTGACAGAAGAAGTAAAAACTAAAATTGAGAAAAGCTTTGATGCGGTTCAATCAATTGCTAAAGGAGATCGATTGGTGTATAGTATTAATACAGGATTCGGTCCACTATGCACCACAAGAATTTCATTAGAAGAAACTGGAAAATTACAAGAGAATCTTTTGAAAAGTCATAGTGTGGGTATAGGCTCGCCAATTGAAAATGAGCTCTCTAAATTAATGTTGATCCTAAAAACACAAGCTTTATGCAAAGGCTATTCTGGAGCTTCATTACAGATTATTGAAAGAATTTGTTGGCATATAGATAATAATTACATACCATTAGTACCAAAACAAGGTTCAGTTGGTGCCTCAGGAGATTTAGCACCATTAGCACATTTGTTCCTCCCACTAATCGGGCTAGGTTTTTTAACGAATAATGGGGAAGATTATATTGAATCTGAAAAAATCTTAAAGAAACATAACATAGAACCTTTAAAATTACACGCGAAAGAGGGATTAGCGTTAATAAATGGAACACAATTTATCGTAGCATTCGCAGTTAAGATTACTGAAATGTTTTCAAGTGCTCTTGATCATGCGGATCTTATAAGTGCAATTTCTCTTGAAAGTTACTTGGCATCTCCACAACCTTTTGCTGAAAAATTACTCAAGTTAAGACCTCACAGAGGGAGTATAGAAGTAGGAAAAAATGTCAGACGTTTTTTACAGAATTCCCAGTTAATAGAATCACATAAAGAATGTGGACGAGTACAAGATCCATACTCCATGAGATGTATTCCACAAGTTCATGGTGCATCAAGAGAAGCATTATATCACTTAATTGAAAAATTAGAATGTGAGATGAATTCAGTTACAGATAATCCAATTATCCTAAATAAAAATGAAACATATAGTGGCGGAAATTTCCATGGACAACCGATTGCTTTACCTTTAGATTATTTGGGATTAGCAGCATCTGAAATAGGAAACATTTCGGATCGTCGTATTTTTTTATTACTAGAAGGAAAATGGGGGTTACCTTCATACTTAATCGAAGAAGCAGGATTGAATTCTGGTTTTATGATGGCACAGTATACTTCAGCGGCATTAACTAGTGAAAATAAATCTTATTGTTTTCCCGCAAGTGCTGATAGTATTCCTACAGGTGGAGGTCAGGAAGACCATGTAAGTATGGGTTCAATTAGTGCAAGAAAAACTTATAAAATTGTTAGAAACCTTCAAAAAATTTTAGCTATTGAACTCATTTGCGCAGCGCAGGCATTTGATTTTAGAAGGCCCTTAAAGTCTGGTAGAATTATTGAAGAATGCCATAAATACATTCGTGAAAAAATTCCTCATATTTATGAAGATACAATTTTATCCAAGCATATTAATACAGCACTAGAAATTATTAGAAGTAATGAATTATTAAAAATTGCCCAAAAATAGTTAGAGTTGCATATTATTGTTTGTAGCATCAACATATGGGAAAAAAGAAATGTTTTCAGAACTTGAGCCAGATCTTGTGATATATCACGCAAATGAATTAGTCACAATGAATACTACTTATGGTGCTCCTAGAAAGGGCGAAGAAATGTCAGAACTGGCTATTATTAATGATGGTGGGGTAGCTGTTAAGGATGATAGGATTATTTTCGTGGGAGATACTGAAGAACTGGAATCAAAATATAATTTAGGAAAAATTTCAAGAAAAATTGATGCATCAAATAAATTAGTCTCACCCGGATTTGTCGATCCTCATACGCATATCATCTTTGATGGGACAAGAGAAAATGAATTATCTATGAAATTGAAGGGAAAAACATACCTAGAAATCCTTAATGAGGGAGGAGGTATATTAAAAACTGTTCGAGACACAAGAAATGCTTCATTAGAAAAGCTAGTACGGAATGGGAAAAGGATTTTAGATCGAATGATGTCACACGGTACAACTACCATTGAAACAAAATCAGGCTATGGTTTAACTACTGAAAGCGAGATGAAAATGTTAATAGCCGCTAAAATCATTAATGAAGAACATCCCGTAGATATTGTTTCAACTTTTATGGGCGCGCACGCGATACCTCCAGAATATAGAAATAGAACAGATGAGTATGTTGATCTTATTATTTCTGAGATGATTCCCAACGTTGTTAAAAAAAGTCTCGCTGAATATTGTGATGTGTTTTGTGAAGAAGGTATTTTCTCTATAAAACAAACAAGAAAAATATTACATAAAGCAAAAAGATATGGATTAAAACCTCAAATTCATGTTGATGAGATTGTGGATACAAATGGTGCTATGTTGGCTGCAGAGATCAATGCAATTCAAGTAGGACATTTAATAAAATCAAATTCTGATGGTTTAAAAGCATTAACGAAGGCAAATGTTATAGCTACTCTTTTACCTGGTACCCCATTTTGTCTGATGTCAAGTGAATATGCTCCCGCAAGAGAAATGATTGAACTTGGAATACCAATTGCCTTAGCAACAGATCTAAATCCAAATTGTTGGATAGAATCAATGCAAATGATTATTGCACTTGCGTGTTATAATATGCATTTCTCACCTGCTGAAGCCTTGACTGCTTCGACTATAAACGGTGCGAGTGCACTTCAAAGACAAGATGAAATTGGAAGCGTAGAAATAGGGAAAAAAGCAGACTTAATTGTTTTTAATGTCCCTAATCATGATTTCCTTCCATATAAACTTGGAGTAAATTTAGTGTCAAACGTAATAAAGAACGGTGTAATTGTGGTTGATAATAATTGAATATTCACTAAAAATCAAAATAATGCTCTAAAAGGTGTTTCTCTTCTAATTTTTGAGGATTTTCAAGTTGTAAGTAGTATTCAAGAGAATTCAAAACAGCATCTAAAGGTAAAACCCCAATCAATTCGGTTCCAGTTATTGGTACACCATACCGAGAAGCTTCAATTCTTACTAATTCAACTTGTCTATATAAAGGGGTTTTCATGAAATTAATATTACTAATACCCACTTGAACAAAATCCTTTTTTGCTAGTTCTGTTCCCATTGCTTTGATATTAACTAAACCACCAGAACGTAAATGGATTGCCTTCGCTACCTTTTTTGCTATATTAATATCTTTTGTGCCTAAATTTATGTTGAAACTAATTAATGGAGGTCTAGCTCCTGTTATCATTGCACCTGCAGTAGGATGAAGTTCAGATGGTCCAAAATCAGGCTTTCGAGCAGGGTCAATCTTTATAGCTTCCTTCAGACCTTCGTATTCTCCTTTTCGAATATTATCTATATTTTTTCTTTCCATCTTTCTTGCAGATTCTTCATAAAGATAAACAGGAACACCTTCTTGTGCTATTATTTCCGCAAACTTGACAGATAATTCAATACATTCTTCCATAGTAACATTCTGTGCAGGGACAAAAGGAACAACATCAACTGCTCCAATCCGGGGATGTTGCCCCTGATGTTTATTCATATCAATTATGCTAATCGCCTTTTTTGCAGCAGCGACATTAGCTTTTAAAACAGCATCAGGTGTTCCTACAAACGTTATTACAGCTCGATTATAATCTGAATCGTATTGAATGTCGACAATACGAGTATTAGGGGTGTTCTTTATTTCTGCAACAATCTCCTCTATCTTTTGCCCATCAGATCCTTCAGAATAATTAGGAACAGACTCTATTATTTTCTTTTCTTTTTCCATGAAAACAGCCTTAATTGAAAAATTCGAATTAATATTATTTTATGTAAAGATAAAATTAAATTTTATCTATAGAGAGTAGACTTTTTTATCATAGGTTTTATCCGTAAAAACATAAATTTTATCGTATCCTTCTCCTCTAGCTGTATCATCTAATTTCAACTCTATAGTTATTCTTTCATCTTTCGTTCCACGTGGAGTTTTATTTACAAATTTATTTCTATATTTAATTTCACTCGCTTTTTGATGTATATAAGTACTGGTTTTTTTACCCATGATAATTATATCATCATTTTTAGTGAGATATCCATTATATAATGATATAGATGCAAATTTCGTACTAGAATCATACTTATCAATTTGACCAATTCTTATATAACGGAAATGAGATAAATTAGTTGGAGATTTATGTTGGTGATCTTCCTCTGTCATTCTTTTAAAATAAAAACCTGGTGTAAAACCTCTATTATAAACTTTTTTTAACTCGGTGACCCATCTTCCTACTTTCTTCTTCGAAAAAGTTCCATTATAATATGCTTCAATTGCTTCTCTATATGTTTTTGTTACTATTTCAACATAATGAGGATGTCTCATTCGACCTTCAATCTTAAACGCATCAATCTTTGCTTCAATCAATTTTGGAATATATGCAATTGTACATAAATCTCTTGAATTCATAAATCTTACTCCATCATAGATATACTCATTCCCAGATTCTTCACGAACCCACCATTTTCTTCTACATGGTTGTTCACAATTACCTCTATTTGCTGATTTCTCTTCAGTTCCACAAATGTCCTGAGAAAAATAACATCTTCCACTTACGGAAGTACACATAGCCCCGTGAATAAAAACTTCTATTTCTGTTTTCGTCAGATTACGTTTAATTTCTTTTATTCTTTCTAGCGATAACTCTCTAGCTAATATTATTCGTTCAGCACCTAATTTCTCATAGAATCTCGCTGATATAGAATTCGAAACATTGCACTGAGTTGACATGTGAAATGGAAGATTGTATTCTTTTGCTGTCTCAATTGTTGCTAAATCATGAACAATGACGGCATCTATACCAGAATTTTTACTTTCCTCAAGGATCTTGCGCATTAATGTCAATTCGTTATCATATACTAAAATATTTGTCGTCAAATATGCTTTTAGGTCATGTTTATGACAAAAATCAACTACATTGTTCAAATCTTCTAAAGCAATATTTTCTGAGCGCATCCTCATATTAAATTTTTTTATTCCAAAATAAACAGAATCAGCATAATTAGAAGCCGCTTTAATTGCTTTAAAGTTTCTTGCTGGTGCTAGTAATTCTACTTTTTTCATTTCCAAAATTTTACATTACTTTCTTCTATTAAATTTCCTTTCCCTTTAACTGAATACTAGTTGGAATTATTGCTACTTTAGGTGAATTACTAAATGTATTTTGTAATTCTTTGACTAAGTCCGTCCATTTATTGAATAACATGACAGATTTTGGAAAGAAATGGTTCTTATCAATCTCATTTACATTAGGGGAAAAAAGATAAACTTTCCTTCCTCGAATAAAAAAATCCCAAAACTTTGTTTCTCCGATATTTCTATGGAGTTTTGCACCTGTTTCTCCTACAAGGCTGTGATATCCCCGTCCCTCATATGAACTTGTCATAACAACTATCACCCCATCGGGATCGATAAGCTTTTGTGGAGCAGTCATTAAAAAATTAAATGCCTTATATTGAGCTTGATTTAATTCTGAATCTTCTGGAAATGTATTGAAAAAGCAAATTTGATTATTCAATCTAATTTTTGTTGAATAAACTTGCTTTCCAAATTCTATTGCTTTTCTATGAGCCTCTTTAAAATGTCCTGCAAAAATCCCTGCAATCTTACATTTATTTGTATATATTACATTAATTGAGAAATCAAGTCCAACCTTCTCAGCAATATCCTCTATATCTTTTCGCGCTTCAGTAATTATACCGATACCTCCTGAGAGGCTTTTATGATTTGCTTCAAGGGTATCAATTCCACACACACCGGGAAGAACTATTTTAGCACCTCCTCCAAATCCCGCAAGAGTATGGGGGATTACACCTCCTATAGCAATTTTTAAATCCCCTTCTACATATGTTCTATTAACATATATAGGTGTGCCCTTTTTTGATTCACCCAAATATTCTAAATTTTCATAAGGATGATGATTTTCAATTCGAAATTTATTTACTATTTCCTCCCCTAATTTTAGAATGCAATCATGCCTTGTCATTGGTCTATGTGCACCTATTGCTAATAGTATTGTGATTTGGTCTTCTTTAATATTTGCTTTCTTCAGTTCCTCAAAAACAGCGGGCAAAATTTTATAAATTGGAGTAGGTCTTGTCATATCGTCAATTACAATGACTACTTTTGTTTTTTCTTTTGCTAGTTCTGATAATTTTAAGGTGCCAATAGGGTTAAGAATGGCACTTTTAATTTCAACTTCAGATAATTCACCATATTTAGCACCTTCCATTTCATATAATGATATATCCCAAGAGGCTGGAAAGTCTAAGTTTATAAACCCTGGTTCTTTCCATACAGCCCAAGGGATTTTAAATGTTTGTGTCATAATAATTAACTACTTGTTTTGTTAAGATTTAATTTAATATTACTTATTTAAATGAAAATTTAAGTTTATTATTTTCTTTTATTCTATTGAAAGCTTCGATCTTTAAAAATGAATTTATGGTGATAAACTTGACAGACAGTAAAAATAACCTAATAATAATGAAATTTGGTGGTTCTTGTTTACAAAACGCTAAATCTTATACACAAACAGCAGAAATCATTAAAAACTATGTAGATAAGTCTAGATTAATTATTGTGGCTTCAGCAATGAAAGGTATAACAGATGACTTAATAGAATTCTATAATAAATCTTGTAGTGAAGATTCTGATTGCGAGCTGATACTTAAAACTATAAATTATACGCATAGAAATGTAATCGATCAATTAATTGATTCTAAAAACATCGAGCATGAAAGAGCAATAGTGTTTTTGCGAAAAAATATTGAAGAATTGACCCAATTAGGGCGAGTTATACGACTTCTACGACCTAGTGTCGATATTCAAGATCTAATCATTTCTTATGGGGAAAAGCTTAGTACTTATATTTTAACTCAGTATCTCATCAATAGAGGGATAAAATCTAGATATTTTGCTTCTAATGAGTTAATTCTTACAGATGATAACTTTGGTAATGCACTACCACTATTAGACGAAACAGAAATTCTTATATATGAGAACTTAGTGCCAATCTTAAATTCTGAGCCTGATTTAACTGCATGTATCACTGGATTTTTTGCTGCTACCAAAGAAGATAGAAAGATTACTACTTTGGGACGGGGGGGAACAGATTTAACTGCTGCTATAATTGCTTATTCTTTAAGGAATATTTTTTCCACAAAAGTTATTTATTGGAAAGATGTTAAGGGCTTATTAGATGCTGATCCTAATATCGCTGAAAGAACATCTCTTCTAAAACAAATTTCATACATTGAAGCGAAAGAACTTGCTTTTTTTGGTACAAAAGTATTACATCCATTATGTCTTGATGTAAATGAGAAGGGAAATGTTTCTTCCCAAATTAGATCTTTTAATGATCCTAATTCAGATGAATTTACTACAATTACCAAAGATATTGCTGAAGATGGGAAAATTATTAAAGCAATTACTTCACTATATAAACTTTCAATGGTTACTATTGAAGGTGATACGATGATTCCCCTTTCAGGTACAGCATCTAAACTTTTTTCCCTATTAGGAGATAATAATGTGGATGTTGTTTTTATATCTCAAAGTTCCTCAGAAAATAACATAACGTTTGGAATTAATTATGATGATTCAAAAAAAGTAAGTTTTCTATTGAGAAATTCAGAGTTATTTGGAAAAAACTGGTTTCGAATAAAAATTAATAATGATATTTCTCTTGTTGCCATTATCGGAGCGGGAGTACTCCATACACCAGGCATAGCGGGTAAAGTTTTTACCACTTTGGGTGATAATAATATTAATATCTTAGCTATTGCTCAAGGATCTTCAGAACTAAACTTTACAGCAATTATTGAGAGGAAGAATTGTAAAGAAGCTATTAATATCTTATATAAGACATTCATTAGTTAAAAAAAGTTAAAATTAGAAGAAATTTTTAAACTTCTCCATAGCTATACTTTTTCTCTTTTCTTCTCTACTTGGAGCATCAATATTATCTTTAAGAAATTGATTACAAATGGTTTTTCCTATTATTACTTTAGGATTATCCGCCCAATTAACATCTAATAATAAACAAAGATAATAGACTGATGATAAAATAAATGCTATAAGAATTCCCATATTTTTTTCAGTAGGATCTTCTATTGAAATTTTTGTAGTAGGAACTCCTTGCTGAATCAGAGCCTGAAATGTTGCATCTGCCTGATAATTAATAATAGATTGAGCACTCTTTCCATTTACATAATCTATTGAGGATTCTAAGTCTAAGTCAACCATTTCATGATCTATAACCCATAAAACTGGTATTACAACTCCTTTTGTTCCTCCTAATAGATATTCTAAAACAGAATGCTGACATATTGGCGCTTCCTGATATGTTCCAATCATTCCTCTTTCATCCTTTCCTGTGCTTTCAGAAATTCCTTGAACCCATAATTCCGTACTTCCCTCTAAATGTTTAGAATATGGCATTGAAAATACAACTTTATAATTCTTCTTATATAACTGAAATAAATAAGCAGAAAATTCTAAAGCTAAATTTTGTTCAATATTAGAGAATGACATGTATCCTTCTTCCAATCCCTTTAGAAATTGTTCTACATTTATACCAGAAATATATGCAGGGACAATTCCTACATTTGTAACGGAACCTGCGTAACGTCCACTAAGGTCTGGAACATCTAAAATCGGACAATCAATATTCTTTAATATTTTATTCATGGTACCCATTGACGACAAACCTAAAAACTTATATC
Source organism: Promethearchaeota archaeon (assembly GCA_048941385.1). Taxonomy (GTDB): domain Archaea; phylum Asgardarchaeota; class Lokiarchaeia; order Sigyniarchaeales; family SOKP01; genus Loki-b32. The sequence continues at coordinate 6,503 of JBHLNR010000008.1, read as the reverse complement.
CCTTTTTCAAGAAAACTCCGATAGTAGAATTGATGTCTAGAGTTTCTCCCCCTCTTGAGATTGGAATTACGATTGAATCGTTTGGAGAAGTTTTTTCTATACAACCATTTAATTCTACAGCTCTAGAACTTGTTACTGGAAAGATTTTCTTATTTGATAGATGTTTTAATGCTAATAGCGTCTGAATTGACCCCCCAGTGCCTAAAATTATTACGTTTTTTATATCTTCTAATTTTAAAAGCTTTGAAGTTTGGATAATTTTATTTAAGTTTAAATTTGATTTAGTATCAAAGAAAAAAGGAGACTCCCATTTATCTTTGTTTTTCTTTATTATATCTATTGATTCTTGTAGTATTATATCATTTAATTTTGGATAATATTCTAATTTCAAACCTTCAGGCATTTAAATTGCACCGATCATATATAACTGTAATTTAATAATTCTGTTTTATTTTTATTGTTTTATTTAATAATATCTAATAATATCCTACGAGTAAATTAATTACTCAGTAAACTTATCACTCCCTTAATAATGTCGTACAATATCGATTCAGTTATTAGGTAAATCTAAAAATCAGAACTCTATTTTACTTAAAATAAATAACACAATATCTATGCATAATGAGAATAAAGTATAAAAAATACTCTAAAAAATTAAACAAGTGATAAAAAGTGGCTAAGGCTGTAAATGTAAAAAATAAAGATGAATTTGTTGAAGGGCAAGCATACTATTGTCCAGAATGCAAAAGAACGCACACTAAAGGTAAAATTTATAAAGAACATCTAAAGTATACCCAAATGGAAAAAAATGAAGTGGAGAATGATGATGATAATTATGATGATGAAAATGAATTAATTGAAGCTTTTAATGAATTAGAAAATGAAGGAATAATTGATGAACTAGGAGATAATGCTCCATTTGACGAAATTGAAACTAAAATAAAAGAAAAAGAAGATATCGATACTAATAGTATTGAAGATCTTTCAAATTTAACTGCTGAAGAATGCGTTCAAGCGGTAAAGAATCTTCCAGGAGTTGGGGAAGCAACTCTTAATAAACTAATAAAAGCAGGATTCAACAGTCTTGAATCAATTGCATATACTCCACCTGTAATAATCAGGGAGGAAAGTGGTCTTGGTGATAAAACTACTGAAAAATTAATTAAAGCATCAATGGAGCAATTGAACATAGGGTTTAAAAGTGCGGATGCTATCTGGGAACATAGGAGGAATATTGCACGAATTACTACTTCTAGTCAAGAATTAGATGATTTATTAGGTGGTGGAGTAGAGACTGGAAGTGTAATTGAATTCTTTGGGGAATTTAGAACAGGAAAGACTCAGATTATGCATCAGTTATGTGTAAATGTACAACTCCCTAAAGAAAAAGGAGGACTTGAAGGTAAAGCCTTGTATATTGATACAGAAGGAACATTTAGACCTGAGAGAATTATTCAAATGGCCGAAGGACTTGATTTAGATTACAATAAGGTGTTAAAAAATATTATCTTTGGACGAGCGTATAATTCTGATCATCAGATTCTACTAATTAAAGAAGCTACACAGATAATTAAAGAAAAAAATATCAAATTAATTGTCATAGACTCACTTATTGGACATTTTAGAAGTGAATATATTGGTAGAGGAACTTTAGCAAATCGTCAACAAACAATTAATTCGCATCTACATGATTTACTAAGATTATGCGATATTTATCCAGACTTAGCAATAGTATTAACCAATCAAGTTCAAGCTAAACCTGATGTCTTTTATGGGAATCCTTTACAAGCTGCTGGAGGAAATGTTGTAGCTCATGGATCAACTATTAGAGTATTTTTAAGAAAAGGCAAGGGAGAACAAAGAATTGCGAAGGTAGTTGATGCTCCTCATTTACCAGAAGGTGAAGCTATTTTTAGTATTACAGAAAGTGGGATATCTGATTAATTTTTTCCAAATTATAATTAAATCTTTATTTTCCACCCTTCTTTTTGAGTAAATTCAATTTTTTCTATTTTATTCATTTGATTTATAATTAGGCTAATAACTTTTTCAGAAACAGTTATTTTTTGTTTTGCCGCATTTTCTAAAACCTTATCATTCAATAATTTTGAGGTTTCAACCGCTCTTTCTTCATATAATATTTTTAAAATGATTTTTTCTATTTGGTTTTTTATTTTCAATGGAATTAAGATTGATTCCTTTTTTTGTTGTTCTAAATTAACTCTGTCCATTTCAGGAGTCAATTCTGACTCTTCAATTATCATTGTTTTTAATTCAACTTTTTTGGGCTCATCCTTTATATATTCTACTTCTTCAACGATTTCTTCTTTCTCCCCTTTTTTTTTAATAGATCCGCTTTTAGTTTTTTCTTTTCTTCCGAAAAATGAATGATTTGAAAAAATTATAATAAAGATAATAAAAAATAATATTGAACTTTGGGATAGAATTTTACAACTTAATATTAGATTAAATATTGACATTTTAAAAGAGAAAAACGTGGAATTCTGTTAATACAAAATAAATTTAATTAATTATTAAAAGATTACCTCAACTTATAATTACTTTCATTAATCATAAAATAGAAATAGATGAGTTAAATTAAAAATAAAAAATAAGAAAAAATAAAATTAAACTAGTTTCTCATACTCCTTAGACTTATTCGAGAGCCTTTTAACTTCTTTTGTCATATCAGTTCCGCCTAATTTAAATATCTCGGAAGCTATTTTAGAAGACATTTTATATTTTTGAGCAGCTTCATTATAATTATCTTGCTTTGCTGCTAATTTCGCTTCTTTTTCAAGGTTTTTCATCTTAATTCTAAGATCCTCAATTTTCGTAGAACGAATCAATTCATTTAATAGTTCTAATTCTCCCGTTAATTCCCAACTTGTTGCTATCCTCACTGCATTCTGGCAAATACTGATGGTTCTGGTATAATCTTTCTCTTTCCTCGCACCTGCTGCAATCTTCTTTAAGCTTTTAATCTCTTTCTTAGCTCCTTTCATACTATCGATAAGTGCGGCACCTGGTTTTTCTTCAATCGGAGCTGAAACAATTTCCTGATGTTCTGATAAGCTAACAAAATAGGCTTCCCTTTCGACAGGTCCCATTTGAGCAAGATCATTAGCTAGTTTTTGTTTCTCCTCTTGAGATAAGTTTACTAATTGGTTTACTTTTTGATTTATAAGGTTTAATTCTTGTTGAGAAATTGGTTGAGCTTCAATAGCTCCTATTTCTATTGGAATTAACATTTTCTTATCTCGTAATTCTTTGATTCCCATAAATATTTCTGCTGTATCTTTATTAGTTTTTTCAGTCGATTCTTTCAATAATGTGGCAATAAAGAAAAAGTTGCGATCTGATTCTTTCATCAAGTTATTAGCGACTTTTAATACATCCTTAGAGTGAGGATTTTTTAAAGCCTTAACGTTTGAGTAGTCATATGTAATTTCATGAGGTAGAATTATTGAAGTACTTAAAATTTCGTCAATTAATGAGCCAGCATTTCTAAACACATTAAGTTGCCCTCTCCAACTTGGAAGTTCATTTGTATATGATTTCTCAAATCCGTTTATGAATTCCATCAAGTTTTTCCGTAAAATGATTGAAGCTTTTTTGGATAATACTAAAGCAACCCGAATGAATTCCCCATCTGAAAGTAATAACATTTTATCTCCATAGGTGATTTCATTTAATTCTTCTTGGCATACTAAATCTCTGCCAAATGAACAAATTGCTGAAATGAATCCACTAATCAATTCAGGATCGATACCCTCTGATCCAAATGATTTAAAGTATATACATGTACCTGTTGCTTTATACAACACTAAAATATGTTCTAGGTTAATTGCATCGTCGAAAATTGTTTTGACTTCCTTTAAAACTCTTGATTTCTCACGCTTCTTTGGAACCACAACACCCCGATATACGGCAATTGAACCACCAGCAACAGCTAAGGCAATCCCTGCAATAATTATATAAGGCATAAGATCTTCTAAATTTAAACCTGAAGGCAGTGGATTAACGTCAATATCAGAAATCATTGAATTATAACCATAGTGATAATACTCTTCTTGAAGTTCAATACTAACGTTCATGTTTTTTGCATCGCTTCTTACAGTTATTTGAAAAGATACTCCTCCAGTACTATTCGTACTTTTGGTCTGAATTTCTGTGGATGCTATTCCATTGAAATATGGCGTAATTTGAACATTGGTTCCTGAAAGAGGAAGCCAAGTGGTTCCATTAAAATACTCTGCGTTAAGTATTATAGTTAGTGAATCCCCTGCGTCTACTTCTGTTGGATTTAGAATATTCACCCGAACCTGGTATTTTTCTATTACTGTCAAATTGAATGAGAAAAACGTAGATTCATAGTTAGTTTTAGTGATTGTTATATTCAGTAGATAATTACCTGGAGTTAAAGCAGTGTTTGAAGTACTTATCTGCCCAACATGTGTTCCATAGGATACATTTTGATAGACAAAATGTAGAGTATTCAAAAGAGATCCATTATCTATTGTGAGAATATTATAATACTGAACATTGTATAAATTAGCATCTCCTAAAACAAGTGCATTCGCAAATTCAAGATCAGTTAAATTAAACTCGATATTAATGTCACTGCCTTCAAAAATAGTAAAATTGTAATTTGCGCCTTCAGGGCTTAATATTCCTCCTGGATCGGTCATTGAAATCAAGTGGATTTGCGTATAATTTCCTCTTAAATAAAATTGAATATATACGAGATCAGAATCATAATTAGGAAACTTAGAGACATTAACCTGTAAAGTATAAAAACCGGAAGTAGCTCCAATTGTACTTATATTTAATTTATAATTTCCATCTCCGACTCTATCAAACAATTCAAAACCAGGGCTCCAAGTCATATCAGTGTCATTATTTTTTACTCTAATGTCGTTGTTTGTTAAACCTGTAATCGGTTGGTTATTTGTTGTATCATTAAAATAGAAATCTAAAGAGATATTTAGTCTAGTGCTTCGTGCAAAATCATCAAATTCATTCCAAGATTCAACATTAACCTTAGTTTGAATTATTGTAACTAAAATTGTAAAAGAAATTTCTTGAGATTGCTTACCAAATGTATATATAGTAAAATTGATAATATAAGGTACTTCTGTAACAAGAACGTTAGTAGAGTTTAACTCCAAGGTGTAATTTCCTCCACCTTCATTTATAATGCTCCATTGAAAATTTTGTAAATCTGTAGAATTCTGGAATGTGTCATATGTATCTATAGGGATCCCTAATCTGTCTGAATAGTTGAATTCATAAAATATACTATTACCACGTATTACCTGAATTAATGAGGGAGGGTTTGGGGGTGTTATTTGGGTTATTATTTGTCTTTCAAAATTAAGAGTCCTAGTGAGATTAATAAACTTTGATTGATTTGCTCTGATTATTATATCAACACTTCCAAAATTAGAAGCAAAATCACTATCCCCTGTATCTATAGTTATATTATACGTGCCATCCAAATTATCCAAAACGTTATCACTTCTATAACCCGTACCATTAAGGGTGTAAGTAATAAAAGCCCCTATAATTCCTACAGATTGAGTATGATCCATATATTCAATTTGAATATCAAATATTTCTCCTTCAACGTATGAAATTATACCAGTGGGCTCAAGAATTGTAAGAGTTGTATTTCCAATTATTAATTCTTCTAGAGTATCATCAGCTAGATAATAGTTGAGTTTAGTCACATTTACTTTGATATTAAATTTTCCATAGCTGCTAAATTCTGAATCACTACAGTCTATAGTAAAATTATAATATCCCGTACCAAAAGGATTAATAGTAGTTGTATATTCTTGAAATGTGCTTGCAGATACTTCCTTAACATAAACCTTTACAAGACCCCCATTAATTCCTTCGTTTCTACCAATATCCTTGAAGTAGACTGTGATATTAAAGGTTTCATCAGAATTATAATATCCAACAGCAGGTTCAGGAAATTTTGAGACTTCAAGATCAGTTTCCCCGGTGATATCTATGGTAAATTCCTTTGACTGATTATAATAGTAAGATTTTTCGATTTTAAGAGTTAGATTAATAGGTCCATAATTTAGAATATCAAACTCATCAGCACTACAATTTATTGTTATGTCATAATTTCCATCTAAATGATCATTTATGGCAATTGGATTGTAAAGTGTTTTATTTACATAAACTTCTATTGTTCCACCATCAATTCCAATATCTTTTACTGTATCATTATAGAATAATGAAACATCAAAAATTTCAGTTGAGTTGAAAGAATACTTTGGAATTGAACCAGTTATATTAGTTTCACCTAAAATTACAATTTGCTCGGTAACGCTTTGACTATGATAGTAACTCTTACTGGCATTTATTTCAATTGAATTAGGTCCGTATGCACTGAAATCTGAGTCACTACAATCAATAGTTATTCTATAGTTTCCATTTCCAAGTGAGATGTCATCACTTCTTATTGTTCCACCATCAAGACGATA
>JBHLNR010000133.1:0-11074 GCA_048941385.1 Promethearchaeota archaeon | reverse complement strand
CCAGCCAATTAAAATAATATAAGCACTCGCTCCTGGTGTTGTCCAGAAAGCGGAATGATCTGAGAAAGCAAAAACTAACCCATTCCATATTTCATTAATTAAATCTAGACCAAATAAAGTTAGTCCAGCAAATATTGTGCTCCAATTCCCAGTTTCTCTTGCATTTTTAATCTCCACACCATAAATATATAAAACTAAAACTAGTAAAGGAATAATGTACCAACCATTTTCTTGATTTAATTCACGAAGTTTATCTAATGCATCCAATGAAGCTTGTGTTGCCATATATTTCACTTAAGTTTATTATTAGGTTTTTTTAAATATGTGAAATTTAAACGTAAATACTATTATAATTTTACTAATAAATCTTAGACCAAAATGAAAAGAATGAATAGTTCTCTTAAATTTTGGATTGTCTCTAAAATTAAACTGTAATTATTCTGCGATTTTATTCGCAATTATCGCTGCAGAAGCACCAGCACCAAATCCATTATCTATATTTACTACTAATAATCCTGGAGAACAAGATTGTAACATAGTAACAAGTGCACCTTTTCCTTTTTCTCCCATTCCATAGCCACTCGATATGGGAACTCCAATGACAGGGACATCAACAAGAGCAGCTACTAAACCAGGAAGGGTTCCTTCCATTCCCGCACATACAATAATTATATGTACCGCATTTTTAATCATTTCACTCAAAGGTGTAAAGATACGGTGAATTCCAGCAATTCCAACATCATAAGTTGTTATTACTTTGCATCCCATTGCTTTAGCAATAACCTCAGCCTCAATTGCGATTGGTATATCTGAACTTCCCGCCGTAATAATCCCTACTATTCCTCCCTTCTTGGGAAATTCAAAGGTTTTCTCTTTAATTATCAATATCTTTCCAAGTTCCCTTATATCAATATCATAAACTTCTGACTTCTCAAAACTTTTTTTAATTAGTATTTTTTGGGCATCAGTATATCGAGATATTATAGCAAATTGTTTACTTTGTAAAAATTTCTTCGCAATTTCAATGACCATGAGAGGATCTTTATTTTGAGCAAAAATAACTTCTGGGGTACCTGTCCTTGTTCTACGAAAAACATCTAATTTAGCTAAATCTCCAACTTCTTCAATATGATTGGCTTTTAGTAATTTTTCGGCTTCCTCAATGGATATTTTATTACTGAGTAGTCTATCAAGAATGTCTCTTATATCGCTCATTAAAATATCAACAAAAGACTATATTGTATTAAAAAATGTAAATTATTTCATATTAATAAGAGTCCTTCTATTTTGTATTTTACTGATTAGAACAATATAATTTGTTTTTGAAAAAAGATAATTAAAAGACAAAATAATTATTTCATGTTACTTTCTAAATTTATAATCGTAATCTAAAGTGATGAATTATATGCAGATTGATTATACATCTTATAAGGATGTGGATTTAAAAGGTAAAAAAGTATTAATGCGTGTTGATATCAACTCCAATATCGACACGGAAAAGATGGAAATTAGAGATTCTCCTCGAATTCGAGTGCTTGCTCCTGCATTGAATAAACATTTTAAAAAAAGCGCTGTAATCATCCTAGCACATCAATCACGTCCAGGGAGTGATGATTTCACTGATTTGGATATACATGCAAAAGAACTTGAAAAATATCTTGGTCGTCCTGTCAAATTCGTTAAAGACATATATGGTGAGCAGGCAATCCAAGCGATTAAAGATCTCAAAAAAGGAGAGGTACTTGTTCTTAATAATGTGAGAAAATTTGAAGGTGAAATGAAAAATTATAAAGATTTCTCTGAAGCTGAAAATACTGAAATGGTTAAAGTACTTTTTCCCTTAGTTGATTATGTGATTGTTGACGCTTTTGGAGCGGCCCACCGTGCCCATGCCTCTATCGTAGGATGGCCTAAGATGATGGCAGGACCTATAACCGATAAAGAGTTAGATGCATTGAAGAAGATTATGCAAGTACCTGAGAAGCCAATGGCTATGTTAATTGGAGGAGCAAAAGCTATAGACAAGTTTAAAGCCATGAAGTATAATTTCGATAATGAAAAATTAGATTATGCTCTATGTTCAGGTCTAACAGCAATTCTAATTTTTGAAGCTCTAGGTAAAAACATGGGGGAACCAAATCATAAGATTATAGCTGAAGATCTTGAAGCTAATAAAGATATGATTATGGAAACTTATGAGAAATATAAAGATAAGATCATTCTTCCCGAAGATTTGATTATTGATGATAACGGTAGCAGAAAAACAATCGAAATTGATGAAGCTGGCACTTATAATACTACTACAGGAGATATTGGTCCAAAAACAGTAAAAAAATTCAATGAGATATTGATGAAATGCAAAACTATTGTCGCAAATGGACCTCCAGGCATATTCGAAAAGGAAGTGTTTAGAAAATCCACAAATGAAATAGTTGATACAATGGTTGCTGCTACAAAGAAGAATAAAGCACTCTCAATTATAGGGGGTGGTGAAATGGGCGCTGCTGCTTCAATGGCAGGAAAAGCTGACGATGTCTCGTTTATATCAACCGCGGGAGGTGCAATGCTAGAAATCCTCTCAGGAAATGATTTACCTATGATAAGAGCTTTAAGAGAAAAGAAAGCTTAAAAAACATAATTTTTTTTTATTTATTTTTAAATTCTATTATATTCATTGCATTCAGATTTAAAACACTTCAATTTTAATAAAATATTTATTTTTTAATGAAATAATTTATCTATCGCTAATTTCGAAATAATCTATAGAGAAATTAAGGGCCCGTGGTCTAGCCTGGTATGACGTCCGCTTGACGTGCGGAAGGTCGTGCGTTCAAATCGCGCCGGGCCCACTAAATGATTAAAAAGTTAAGAATAAGATGCCAATAAGAATACGCTGGAGATCAAAGGAGTATATTGGAATTGGATTATTGCTATTAGGTATGTGTGGGGTTCTACAGTTACTTTTAATATTTATTGGTCAATATGCTTTAGGGATTGGTAATTATTTTGTAGTTATTTTAATTCCAATAGGAACGACCATAGCAATATTTTTCGCTGCAATGATTATTTTTGAAAGTTATGCTCAAGTCGAGAGAAGAGAAAAATTGAGAACTCAATTCCGTAAATCAAAAATGGATTCATCAAGGATAAGACAGTTTTTAAACTTCCCTATAACAAAACCTGTAATCATTATTTTTGCAGTCTTTATTCCTATTTTCTTTATATCTTTCTATATATGCACTCTATTTTTGAATAATACAATTGCTTTTTTAACAGCTGAGAATTTTAGTGCTATTGTTTGTCTACTAATTGCTAATTTAATCGAAAAAAGTTATGGTAGAGTTAAGAGATATTGAACTAGCACTTTACTTAGTGGAATATCTTTACTCATCGCAAACTTATATATTGATATTACAACATTTAATAAATAGATAAGGAAGATTTCAACATAGAAATTCTACATACTTTTTTTTAAAATTAAATTCAATGGAATTTGTAGGGAAACTATGGCTAAAATTGAAGTTAGATGCCCGATATGTTCTAAATGGGATCACATCGAAGTTTCAGATGATGCTACAAAAGATCTGGAAAAGGGACTTCTAGCTGTAAATATAAATTCAGGAATGATATGTAACCATAGTTTTGTCGCTTATGTAGACAAAAACTTTATAGTAAGAGATTGCCTAATCGCAGATTTTGAAATTAAAGTATCAGATTCCTCCACGTCTCAAGAAACCGAGAGATCTAGCATGTCTGATGTTGAATCAATAAACTATGATCTAATAAAATTGAACCTTCCTGAAGTTTTAATGGCATCTATATTCAGGGCTATTTTCTTAGGAAAATCTGTTATTATTATAATAGATGATGAATTTATCGCTGATCATATTATACGATTCTTTAAATATGCTATGAAAAAATTATTTGATAATAATATAGTTTCTATATCGAAAATAGAGTATAAAAATAATCGTGAAAAATACGAAGATTATATTATTTTTGAAAAGAGAAAACTTATTCAAGATAGGGATAATTTAATTAATCCAAAAAAAATAATAATTGAGAAGGGTATAGCCAGAAAATTTTTAGAAGAATATGAATTGGTAACAGGTTTAATAATATTAAGAAATGAGATTCAAAAAGTATTTGAATTCTCAAAATCATTAGCAGAATTTATCAAAAACTCTGAAAAACAGGTATGGACTTCAAAAATTCTTATTGATCATATCAAAAAAGTCTATAATGAGCATATTCAGGTGAACTATCTCGCATTTTTGACAGATATTGTGAGGTACTATTTTAAAGTGGAATTACCAGAGATCAAAGGTGTAAAAAATTTCTTAGGATTTTTATAGATAATAAAAATCATCAGCGCTTTGCGGGAGAAGCATAGCAATAATGACAGTTATGCTTACATCGAAAAATGCCCGTGTATCCTCCTATATCCTTAGATTTATAACAACCACAGTCTTTCCTCTGTCCTGTATCTTTTATTTTTGGAATAGTTCCATTTATTAATTTTTCAATCTTAACTGCATCAATACAGTGTGCCTGTTTGAGACCACTAAATTCTAGTAAATCAGGTTGGCAACAAGCCCTCATTTGAACATTGTAATCATTGCAGATTTCAATTAAGCTAGATAAGATTTCTTTTTTTTTTGAAAGGGGTGGATCAATAGCTATATATCCTCTTGCATTCATTCTATTTTTAACCTTAGGATAAATTGTAGCAAAAGAAAAAATTAGTTCATTAATCCCAAATTCCGCAATATTTTCGATGATGTATTCAAATTTATCAAGATTGTCTTTAATCGTGTTTGAATCCTTGTTCTTATAAAGAATTATAGGATCATATCTATAACTTATAGCAGGTAATCCAAATTCATTTATTAGCCATTTCAACTGCTGGAATCGTTCCTCTATCGATGTATTTATATTATTTTCTAATTCTGATGGAGAATTAATTGTAAATTGAAAGAAGTGGCCTCTATAGGATTTAAAAAGCTTCTTATTTTCAATATAGTGCTTAATCCATTCTTTAAAATTTTTACTCCACCATACAATACATTTTACAGTTTTAGGATCTAATGAAATTCTGCTTATCTGTTTATGATTAAAGGGATTAGTTACATCAACATAGCCCATCTTCATCCTTTTAATAACCCAATCCATTAAAAATGCGGGTATATCAGTCCTACGAGAACAAGAGATAATTGGAGATTTAACAATATTCATTAAAACTTTTCCAAACTAATTTAATATTTAATTCTATATTATATATTTGCATAATTACTCCTAAGTATATTTTTAATAATACATTTTTCAAGTTCCTCTTTCCTAAATTTTCCAGGTGGTATTGTATTAAATACTATCTCTATCAAATCAAAAGTAACTCATTCTTAAACTTTCTCGTTCTAGGATTTTCTGTAACTGTAATTCAGCTCTTTTCAAAAGGATAGATCTGATAATTAATATTAGTTAATAATTATTTAAAGTTTAAAATATTAAATAAAGACATGATTCCTTCAATAGAATGGACTTCTGATAATAAAGTGAAGATGATTGATCAAACACTTTTACCTCATAAACTTAAATTTTTGGAATTTGATGATTATCGAGATGTTGCCACATCAATTAAAGTAATGAATATCCGTGGAGCTCCCGCTATAGGAGTTGCTGCTGCAATGGGTATGGCTTTAGCAACAATTAAATATAGAAAATTACCAAAAGAAAAGTTTTTGGAAGAATTAGAGAAAGCTGCTAATATCATTAGAAGTACGAGACCCACAGCTTCAAATTTGTTTTGGGCAGTTAATAGAATTTGGCAAATAATCAGCACTTATCCAGATAATCCTGAAAATCTTTCAGAACTTGTAATAGAAGAGGCAAAACTTATGGCTCAGGAAGATATCACTGTAAACAAAAATATAGGTAAAAATGGAGCTGAATTGCTAAAGGATGGTGATGTTGTGCTTACTCACTGTAATGCAGGATCTCTTGCCACAGTTCAATATGGGACAGCTCTAGCACCAGTAAGAGCTGCGATCGAACAGGGAAAGAAAATAAACGTTATTGCTGATGAGACAAGACCACGATTACAAGGTGCAAGATTAACTGCTTATGAATTACAATATGATAAGATCCCAGTAAATGTCATTTCAGACACATCATCTGGATTACTAATGAGATTAGGAAAGGTAAATAAAGTTATAGTTGGAACTGATCGTGTAACTTCTGATGCTGTTTTCAACAAGATCGGTACTTATTTAGTAGCTTTAGCGGCAAGTGATAATAATATTCCTTTTTATGTAGCCGCACCAACTTCCACATTATCCTTAGGTGAAACTGTTGATGATGTGACTATTGAACAACGCGATAGTAGTGAAGTGAGCAATGTTTTAGGAAAAGTCCGGATTGTCCCCGAAGGTGTTGAATGCTTAAATTATGCTTTTGATATTACTCCCTTCAGACTTGTGACAGGAATAATAACTGAAGATGGTGTTTTCAATCATAAGGAACTTCTAGAAAAGTACAAATAATACATCAGATTTTTCTCATTTTATACAAAAATGTTATCCAAAATCGATTTTAGTTGTTTGAGAGTTTTGGCTTTACTTAATTGTGTTCTAATGGATGTTGAATTTTCAATATCTTTTGTTAACCAAATTGAATTTCTCTTTAATTCAATTGATTTGAATCCTTCACTTCCATAGGGAAGCTCGATATTGGATAAGAAGTCATCAATGATTTCCTCGTAAATAGTTAGTAATTTTTTCATTAGAACTTTATGATTCTTAAATGGAACAAAATTTTTTTTAGAAAGATAATCATGAATTTGTTGAAAAATCTGAGGATTTCCCATAGATTCTCTCCCTATCATTAAAGCATCAACCTTAGTGTAATCTATAAAGTGTTCTGCAATTTTAGGATTGGTGATATTTCCATTTCCTACTAAAGGGATTCTAAGCTTTTGTTTTAAATTTTTTATTGTCTCAAAGTCAATTGTACCATCATTATATTTACTTCTCACAGTTCTCGCATGAATTATTAAAAAATCAATACCAGAAGAATTGGCGATATCTGCCACTTTATCTAAATTAACAGGTCGGTCAAATCCTGTTCTAATTTTTAATGAAACAGGCTTGGAACAGTTTTTTACTGCGGTATTAACTAGTACATTTAGAAGATCTAGGTCTTTCATGAGATATCCTCCCTCCTTAGCCTTAATCGCTCTACGAGAAGGACAGCCTGCATTTATATCTAATATATCAAATTTATAACTTTCAAGGGAATCAATTGATTTTTTAAGAGAATATTTATCAGATCCTATCAATTGTATACTTATTGGTCTTTCTTCTTCTATTTTGCATAATTCATAATCTAGAAATTTTGGATTTTTAGCAATTTTCTTACAGTATACCATTGGAACACTAACTAATCCAACTTCATGAAAAGTTCGACAAAATCTTCTATATGGACCAGTTGTCACATTTTGCATGGGGGCTAAAATGTATCTATTTGCTATATTCAATGTTCCTAATTTCATGATTGCTTTAATTTAACTTATGTTCTAAAATAATGAAACTTTTTTATTAATTCAAATTTTCTATAATTAAATAATTCTATTCAGATTGCATGTAAAATGTCAAATTACCTCATTGATTTTAAGTTTAAAAGCCCACCTAAGAGTATTACCTATATAGAAGGTGAGCCTTTAAAATTAACAGAAAATTTCGATTTTTTTCATAATAAGAGTAAAATAAGAAAGAGTCTTAATCCGCTTCAATACCTTTTTAAATCTTATATGAATAATCCCCTCTTGGCATCAGGTATTCGAGATAGCTATCTATCAGAGACATTTACAGAAGAATATCTGATTATTTTGTTTACAACTCCTGAAACCATTAAAAATGCAAATGATATAATAGCATTACATTCTGAAATTGAAATTGGTCAAGAAAACTTTTTTATTGAAACAACTAAAGATTATCTATTGCTTCTCGCTAAAGATTTAAACGCAATAAAAGCAGGAGTAGATTATTTAGAGGAGATTTTCAAACAGGTTTTAGAAGATTATTTTAACAAAAAAAATTTTGGAGATTATGTAAAAATTCGTCAATTTAAATTATCTAATTTTTAAAAAATTGATTGATCGCTGACGAATTTCCAAGGTTTTTGTTTTTTGAGTTTGTATGCCTTTTCAGCGTATTCCATACACATACGATGGGTGTTGAAGTAGGCAGCTAATGAGATTGCATTCTTTTGACGGAAGATCCACTCGTCATGGTTCATGTAAGTAGGAATAACCTCATTTTTTAATATCTCATAAAGTACAGCAGCATCAATATCCCAATCATTAGAAACGCCAGGATCTTCAGGATTTGAATCATCAGGTCCAATAGCCCAACCCGCTAAATGGTTCATTCTGTATCCTTCTAACCACCAACCGTCTTGGACGGATAAGTTTAAAACTCCATTGAGAGCAGCTTTCATTCCACTTGTACCACTAGCTTCACGATATCTTTCAGGTGTATTTAACCATACATCTACTCCAGAAACAAGCATATGAGATAAGTCCATATTGTAATTCTCCATCATAACAACTTTTACACCATAATTATCATATAAATATTCACCTGATTCATGGATTTTTTTTATGTAATTTTTTCCCATTTCATCTTTTGGGTGAGCTTTTCCTGCAAATATAAATTGTATATTATTTTTGCAAATTTTTCCTATTCTATCAATATCATGAAAAATCAAAACAGCTCTTTTATATGTCGCAAATCTTCTGGCAAATCCAATTGTAATCATTTCTTCGTCTAATAAATTCCAAGAATGCCCTTTTTGGTATGAAATTAAATTAAATTTATTCTCTATATGTGCGTCGTATAAATCTAATTCATCCAACTCAATCGCATTCTCTAAAATTGAAGGATTTGCCCTCCAATTGGGCCATTTTCGACCAAAAACTTTACGCATTGGTTTAGAGACCCAAAAAGGTAAATGAATTCCATTTGTTATATAATCAATTTCATATTGTGGGAACATTTTCCTTGAAATATCACCATGTTTCTTAGCAACTCCATTTCTATATCGAGAAAGAGCCATTCCGAGAAATGTCATGTTTAATTCTCCTTTATCATCAGCAAGTTTTCTAATTTCAGGAGGCATTCTATCTTCAAAAACTTTATCAACTAAATCCTGTTTGAAGCGATCATGACCCGCAGGAACAGGGGTATGAGTTGTAAAAACAATCTTTTCTTTTACTTTCTCAATATCACCAAGCATGTCGAAAAGTTCAACCATAGCAAATGAACCATGTCCTTCATTTAGATGATACGTTTCGATATTATTATAACCCAAAGATTTCAATAGCTTAACTCCCCCGATTCCCAATATCATTTCTTGTACTATTCTATTCCATCGCGATGTAGAATCATAGAGAGAACCAGTCATACTCTTCATCCAGTCTTCATTTCCCTCAACATCAGTAGTTAGTAAGTAGATAGGTAATACATGTCCTGATTGGCCAATCACGTTATATTGCCATGCTGATACTTTCACATCCTTATTTTCTATCTTCACATTAATTGGTTTGGGAACTCTTTCGAATTCATAAAAGAAATTCCATTCAATTTCTCTTTCTTTTTGATCTCCAAACTCATTAAAGAATTGATAAAAGTAACCAGAACTGTAACACAAGCAGATTCCAACCATAGGAAGTTCAAGGTCAGCAGCGGATCTAACTGTATCCCCAGATAACACTCCTAAACCACCACTATAAGTAGGGATATTACTATCAACACCTATCTCCATGGAAATATATGCTACAGTAGTATTATTTTTTAGATCTTTATCAACTTCCATACACTATCACAATTGATTTTATCTACTTATTATTAAACCCATAAAGGTTTCTTTATACATAATGATGTAATTCTGGTTTAAAATCTTATCTTAATAAAATTATTAAGTTGAATATTAATTTTATACAAAAAAGAAAAAAGTTAGAAATTAGTTAAAAATTAAACTTTAAGCACCTTATCACTCAGTATTTCAACCTTTATGTTAGGATCTTTTTTGTTTAGTAGGTTTTTAAATTCTTTTAAATCTTTATCCCAATTGTGCATTGGTACAGCAATCTCAGGTTGAATATCCACAGCACAATCTGTAGCCTCATCAAAATCCATGGTGTACGTACCTCCACAAGGGAGTAGTGCAACAGTAATGTTTTTATTTGCTAATTCTTTCATTTCGGGAATTCTTTCAGTGTCACCTGCATGGTAGACGCTTTTACCTCCGGATCTTACAATTGTCCCAGCCCATCTGTTTGATTTGGGGTGGTTTGGTTTTTTTATATTATAAGAAGGCATCAGTTCAATGGAAAGATCCTTATAATCAAAAGAATCACCTAATTTAATCCCTTGCCCATTAAACTCCTTTAGATTACTTGCTATACTTTCAGGGCCTAAAACTATTGTATCGTCTTTCATTAATTTCTTTATTGAATCACTATGGAAATGATCAAAATGACTATGGCTGCTGACAATTATATCTGCTTTTTCTTCACCCTCTTTTATTTGATAGGGATCTAAATATATTACTCTTCCACTACCTGTTTTTACTCTAAATGCTGCGTGTCCTAACCATTCAATTTGAAGTTGATAATCTTCTCCCATTTGATTCACCTCTTTAAAATTTTTAAAACTTAGGTATAATTTATTATTATGAATTAATCCTTTAAATTAATAACGTAAAAAGGTGAATGAATTTTACTCTTCTTCTTCGAATTGCCATTCAGGATTTTCGAGAGGTATTTTTTTCATAATCCGAAAATTATCATCCTTGGATAAGTCTAATTCTTGAAATCTGGCTTTTAAAATTTGATTTTCAAAGTTTGGGATTTCATTAATAAGATATGGTCTTAGTATAGGATTAACGGGAGGATTTATGGGATTCAGTCTTTTTAAAGTTAATTCCTTAGCAATTTCACTGTTAATACGAGTTTTTTGATTAAAAAAGGGATTTCCAATTTTAATATCAGGGGTTTTGATTTCACTGAGTGAATTAA
>JBHLNR010000132.1:0-11085 GCA_048941385.1 Promethearchaeota archaeon | reverse complement strand
CCAAGCATCACCAAACAGAAATTCTAATATTCCCTTTGTAATCATTGTTAACATTATTGTGGGCTTTTTCCTTGTCAGACCATATGCTATTGCTGCCCAGATAACATGATGTCCACTTACCAATTGAGTACCTCCTGTGAGAGGGTACCATACTTTTATTAATAAAGAAAAAGGAATTAGACTAGAGATAATTCCACCCATGACTCCTATTATTGCTGAATAGAGAAGATCTAAAAGAGTTAAGCCTTTAACATTTTCATGTAAATACCCTGACGGTCTATATTCCTCCTTAGAAACCTTGTTATTTGTATTTATTTCCTCTGATCTCATTTTTCCTAAAATTCTATTGAATTATAATAGTTTTCAGATATTTTATGGCATAATGAGTATTAGCTTTATCAGGAATCAATTCGTGATCTACAATACTTCTTAGTGGCCCGTCAAAATATATAGGTTCTCCATTTTTATGGTAAGCTATTATTATTTGTTCAGTATAATTTTCCGCAAGAGCTAAAGGTAAGTAAGATTCAGCCCAATATCCATCTCCCCCTATAAAAATGAAACTTGATGCCTCTTCATTTAGAATATCTTCTTCTTCAAGAATACTCCATAATGATGCACCAGAGTATATTTCATCAAATTCATTCCCTATAGCATTTAAAAAATGGAAAGTTCTATCTATTACTTGATGATATTTATCAGATTTGATATCTGCTACAGATAATTCTATTTCTCTGTTAACATTTCCTTTTATTGTGAGAATTTTGGTATCTTCATCACCAAAAATTGCTTTTATTCGATGTAAGGGATCGATATCTAATATTACAATTGCATACAAACTTAGCCAAAAAATTGACATCCCAATAATAATCCCAGAAACTAGGATATAGAAATTTCTTTTCTCCATTCTTTCGATTATCTTATCTTAATATTATATTTAATTTTTCTTCTGATAAACAGCAAAAATAATGCTGAAAATGATACAATAACGATTAGGTTATAAGCATGAATTATAGGTGACAATCTCGGAAGTCTTATATCTAGAGCGTGAGTCCAAGATATTAGATGATCCTCATGATTTCCATCGTTCATAATCCCCATGTTAAATTTGTATGATTTTGATTTATCGAATTGCACATCATAAGGATCGTTGGTAATTAGCTTTCTTCTAATCTCAAGAGTATATGAGATATTTGTTCTAAACGTATAACCAATCTCTATATCTTCTGTTTCTAAGCTTGGATTGTACCATCCATTAGTACCAAAACAACTATCCCTGCAAAAATAGGATGTTCCATTTGGGGGAGATGAGGATAAACAAGACCAATCCCAACTATCTATATCACCACCCCCCATATCTAAAGTACTCATCCCACTCGTGAAATATGCTGAAAAATTTGGTACATCTATATTCCAACAGAAATATAGTCCATCATAAACACTTGCACCTAGGTCTGGTTTAGTGGAATTATCAAACCACTTACACAATATATAAAGATAATCATCCGTAATTACAAATGTTATATTTAGGTAGACTACAGCGAAACTAGGGCCATAAGTTTCAGAAGCCATAGGAATAATCAATGAACCATTTTCATTATTGTTTGTATGAACTGTCCAAAAATCTTCACTTGGTAATCCATCTAAATTGATGGTAGCATCTTTTTCATAATAAGGAATGATGTTTATAACTTTATGATAATCTTTACAATCCCCATCAGGAGGATATGCTCTAATCGATGGAGTTATAACAATAACTATTATTGAGAAAGCAAAAATTAAACTAAATAATACTTGTGTATTCTGTTTTTTCATATGTATTCATAACGATAAATTTTTGATTTATTATATTAAAAAAAATAAAAATTGTTATTTATAGATAAAATCCTGAGGGTATTGGCCCTGTGTATGTGGTAATATCAATCTGAACAATATGTGAAAGATATGTATTTCTTGGCCTCCCTGGAATAATTACATAAAATGGACCACGATGGTAACCACATAAACGCCTGTATGGCCAAATGGGATCTGTTATCCCTTGTCCTGTTTCTCCTAGTTCTTGATCAGCATAGACTAAAGCCATTAATAGATCGCTTTTAGGCATAGGAACCATAGTTGCATTGATGAGATCGGCTGTGGTATTTAAATTTCCATTAGCCCATTGAGGATAAGGCGGAGTAATACCTTCCTCTACATGTGTATTATTATATCTCAGTTCCTTTTTACCACCAAATGGCCATGGTGTCGCCCAATCATCAGCAGACCAAAATCTTACTGTATAGTTTTTACCAGCTGCAGGTGTGTGAGATATTATTTCAGAAATATTCCTACCCCAATAAAGCCTGTGGAAATCCCACCAATCATCTCTGTAGTAATGGTATTCATCATTATATTCATTTAAATTCATGTTATTAAGATCAATTATATATTCTACTTCTCCGTCTACAACGACATCCACAGTCCAATTACTCATAACTTCTACTTGGGTAATATCATAAACCGCTGAAGGAAATTGTTTTCCTATAAATGAAAAATTACCCCAACTAGGTGCTAAAGGAGACTCCCCGAGCCATCTCTTATTTGCAGCAATAGCTACGATAATAGGATCTTCAGTTCCATGATACATCCTGCTAATAATTTCTCCTGTAGTTATTTCTAGTGTATGACCATAACTGGAAGTTATTGTTAAATCCCAACCCAGAGCAGTATCATATTTTTCTAATATATCCAATAAATCAACACCAGTCAAATAATACCCTGAAACAGGATCAAGAAATGTATAGGGGTAAATAATATCTTTATACTCATTAATTTCAGGACCCCCAGCTGCTTGTTCTTCGAGAGCCAGAGCAACACCATCTAATATATCTTTTAAAGTCACCTGTATAGATGCTCCTGTTTGGTTATAAATCGTAAAATATGACGCATTTGGTGCTGTGTTCCAGTCGTCAGGTAAGCCAAATAAGTTTGTAGACCCTTCTGATGCGGGACCAAATATTTCAGGCCCAGCAATTAGTAAGTACCCTAATCCACCAGATATACCAACTATTCCTATAAGTAAAATACCTATTAAAATATCCTTGTTATCCATTTTTCAGACTTTTTATATTTTATTTTTGTAAAAATTGTTAAGAGTGAAAATTGTTCCTTAGATTTAAACGTTATTACCCATCGGACATAACGTTAGAATTTAGAGAAAAACATGGAACTAAACAATCTCAACTTAATTCTAAATGTTTTTATAAAGGTTTAAACTAGAAAGAGATATGGCAACATGGGGATCTCACCTTCGTATTGCTGAGAATATTTTAAAAACATATCCCGATCTAAATCGGAAATTTTTTGCAATTGGTAATATCGCTCCTGACTGTGGTCTCCCTAACGATGATTGGTCTGCTTTCACACCTCCTAAAGAAATCTCTCATTTTGCTTCTGATAACACGAGTGATTTCCTTGAAACAACAACAGAAAAATTTATTCTGAGTGATGTAGAATTTTATTCTAAATATTTAGAGGATTCCGATATAATTTCAGGTAAAAAAGATAGATCATTCCTTTTTGGATATTTCATTCATCTTATTACAGATAATCTATGGAATTATTATATCATGAAGCCATTAAAAGAAAAATATTTAAGTAAACTTCAAAATAATCAAAATTTTATTTGGGAAGTGAAAAAGGATTGGTATGATTTAGATAAAATATACATTACAGAAAATAAAGATTCCTTATTTTGGACTGATTTTCTTCAGGCAGAATATGAATATCATATCCTTGACTTTTTTCCAGAAGAAGGTGTTCAACGTCAACTGAAATTTATTAAAAGGATTTATCAAATATCTAACGAAGAATATTCGCAACTTCTAAATAAGAAATTTGTGTACCTTAAGAAAAATGAAATGGATAGTTTCATACAAAACTCTACAGATGTAATTTTAGAAATCCTTTCCAAAATAATTGAGAAAAAATTTACATTCACGGAAAAAATATCAGTTTTAGATGGTGTTATTATCTGGAATTGAATCCAAAATTTTTTTTACCCATGAAATTGCTTTTGCTTTAGCTTCATCTGGTTCATGTTGTTTTGGTTCTTGAAAGCGAATTTCTCCTAGAATCCTTGATTTTTTTAACGCTCTTTTAAGCTTACTCATAGCCCTCGTTCCATCTCCCTGACTACAAGTCCAAAGTGCCACATTTTTCCCTGTGAGATCGAATTTAGACAAAAAGGAATGAATAGGTGGAGAATAAGTCCAAGCCCATACAGGTGTTCCTAAAATAATCAACTCATATTCAAGAGGATTTATATTAAAGGATTTTAATTTTGGTTTTATTTTCATTGTCGCTTGATAGCCTCCCCAGAAATATTTTGAACCTCCCTCAGTTTTTAGTTCTTTAACAGGTTTTAACTCAAGTATGTCTGAATTTATTGATTCTGCTATAACTTCCGCTATCATTTTTGTATTTCCTGTAAGGGAGTAGTAAATGACTAATGCTTTATTCATAATTTATATACCTCATAATATTAATAAATTTAAAATTTAAGAGTCATATTTCCATAGATTATGACAATATTTTAAACTTTTAGTCATATAATTTATAATTAGAAATAGAAAAAAATAGAAAAAAAACAATTTAAGGTAATGTTACTTTTCCTGTATTTTCATCGAGATTTAGTATTCCCTTAACTGCAAGTTGCTTTATAGTTCTAACTGCCATTATTGGTGGAACATCCAATAGTTTCTTCAAATCATCTAATTTAGCCTCTCCTTGATCCATGATAGTAGCTATTATATCAACTTCTGATATGGTTTCATCGCTATTTTCGATTAAAAATGATGTAAAGAAATTCTGTTGTCTAAGTTGGTCTATTTTTGTTTCTAAATCATCCATTTTTTGTTTGTGGGTATTTTTTAGTTCAATTTCTCGGTTTTCGTTTTCAACCGTTTTTTGATCCAGTACTGTCTTCTCTTCTTCTTTCGATGTGATTTTTTCATTAACACTACTTAGTTTCTCATCAAGTTGAGTTAGTTCAAATGCTGGTTTCTTCAAATCGTTAATGCTCGTTTCTAATGTATTCGTTAATTCAGAAATTTTTGAATTTAATTCATCTTTCTTGTTTTTTAAACCTTCAATGGTTCTATCTAATTCTTCTGATTTTGTTCTTAGTTCTGTTAGTTCTGAATTTTGAGCTGATAATCTTTCCTTAATAGTTTCTTCTTCTTTTTGTTCTGCTTGCATAAAACGCCAAGCTTCTCTTAATTGAGAAAGAACTTCTTCATTATGCTTCTGTAATACTTGCCAGTAAGTGTCATATGCAGTTTCAAACTGTTCAATTAATGCTAATATATCTTGTGAACTCATTAGAAATCAACCTCCCCTTTTAATGTTACTGTTCCTGCTACCTCATCAAATTCAATTGGTCCATTTTTCTGAACCATTTTCGTGAGAATACTTCTTGCTACATCCTCCCTTAACCCCATAGCTTGGACAATAGCCTTTATATCAAGAGTAGTATTTGGTTGTAAGGATTGTATTAATTTTAATTGAGCAGATTGCACATACCCAGCTTTGATTAAGGATTTCATAGCAGCAGTTCGCATAGCATAAGAATTACTAAAATTTTCCTTTTTAAGGAATTCATCTTGAAGTTGGCTTTCAAATTCTTTCATTTTGTTATCGAATTTTTCTTGAATATCTTTTAATTCTACAAGACGATTCTCTAACTCTTTTAGGCGGGTTTCTCTAGTTGCTAATTCTTCTTTACATGCGGTTATTTTTGTTTGAGTTTCATTCAATTCATTCTGAGCATCCTGGATCTTATCCAGAAGAGTCTGTCGTTGATTATTTAGTTCAGCATTGTTTTCTTCAAAAGTGGCTATATCTCGTTGATTTTGAGAAATTTTATTTTTTAATGAATTAATTTCATCATCATTAGCTTCGATAGAACCTAAATCACTAGCTTTAGTTTCTTCAAGTTTCCCGATCTGTTCGAGTAGGTTATTTGGTTGAGTTTGCAGTTTAGGAATCGAATCTGAATTTAATCGATTAAGTTCCTCAATAATCGAAAGTATTTTCTTTAAAGATGATTTTGTATCAGTAAGACTCATTTTATTTTCTCCTTTAAAAAATGTTTTATACAAATTTTATAAAATAATAGTGCAATTATTATTAAATTTTGATTTTTGGAAACAGAGCATTCGAGTGATGTTAATAATAAAGTCTTAATTTAATCAAAGTTTAAATAACGCAAGGATTTTTATTAAGAAAGAATGGGGATAAATGGACTTAAAATCGACCAATCAAGATCAAAAATCCAATAGATATCTCCCTATTATTCTTCTAGTTATGTTTACAGAAACCTTAGGCTTTAGCATCGTTCTCCCTGTTCTTCCTTTTTTAGCAATTGATTTAGGATTAAAATTTTATCAAGTCGGGTTAATCTCAAGCATATTTAGCTTTTGTCAACTTTTTGCGAGCCCAATTACAGGTAAATTAAGTGATCGATTTGGACGAAAGCCTATCTTGATATTTAGCCAGTCAAGTACCTTCTTAGGATTTTTTCTTCTTGGAATAACTAACACGGTATGGATATTAATATTAGCACGTCTAGTTGATGGGCTTTTAGGCAGTAATATGACTGTAACCCAAGCATATCTAAGTGATGTAACTGATCCAAAAGATCGAACTAAAACTTTCGGTTATTCAAGTGCGGTTTTTGGAGCAGCACTTATTTTTGGTCCCGTTATTGGAGGTTCTTTATCTGTTATCAATTTTTCTATACCAATGTTTATTGCTGCAGGAATAAGTTTAATTTCTATATTATTGGTTATTTTATTCTTAAGAGAATCATTAATTAATAAAAGGGAAAAATTCAGCTTAAGATTTGAAGATATAATTCCTATTAAAGAAGCAAAACATTTCTTTAAATCACGCGAGATAAGAGGACTTCTATTGGTTTTTTTTATATATAATTTTGCTTTTATGATCTTTATCTCTAGTTTTGCTTTATTAGCTCAGATCCAGTTAAATGTCGCGTCTCGAGAACTAGGTTTTTACTTAGCTTGGGTTGGGATACTCCGGGTTTTGTTTCAGAGTATACTTATAAATCCCATACTAAAAAAAATTAATGAAAATAATACCTTGAAAATAGGAGTCTTGGCTTTAGTTATCACAATGATATCTTTAGTTTTAATTACCAATTACTTAATCGTATTTCTGCCCCTAATATTTCTAGCATTTGGAACAGGTGTTGTAAGACCCATTTTAACAAGTAAATTGAGTAAATCTGTTGGAAAGGAGGAAACCGGAAGTCTTATGGGCGTGAATAACTCCTTTTCTAGTATAGCTCAAATCATAACTCCGATACTTGGAGGATTAATACTTCAATATTTACCCTCTCAGACATTACCAGCAATTTCAGCATCATGTTTCTTTTTGATTTTTGTTCTCTGGCGTCTAGGAATTACTAAAACTATGGAAGTTGAAGTGTACCAGCAAGAAAGCTTAGAATAAGAATTCCAATCTCATTAGAAAAGGATTAAACTTCTTTTGAGATGTCTTCTATAAAAGAACTTTTACTAATTTGACCGTATGGAAGATTCCTTCTTTGGATGACTATATTTAGGTGTTCGATCATTTTTTCTGCCAAGTAATTGAAATCAAATTGAAAAGAAGTGGTTTCCTGATAATATTTCTTTAGAAATATGTTTATCAACTCAATCTTATGCTTTGGCTCATCCATATCAAAAAGTCCAGGATTAGTATCTAAAAGTGAGCAACAGATCCATGCTAAATCATCCATATTATTTCCTTCATATGCGTCTTCAAAATCTACCCCGTATAGAATATCTTCTGAAAAATCAATAACGAAGTCTCTTAATCTTGTGTCTCCTTTATTTAAAACATATATTTCATCTGATTTGTGTTTCCGAACAGTGTTTTTTTCGTGTAGTTGAGCAAGCCATTCTGCAAGCTTTTTAATACTATGAATTATTTGGTTCCTCAATTTTTCAGGTACATCATCCAATTCTTCGGTATTCTTTAAATTATCATTTATAAAATCACATAGATTTATACCAGGTACTTTTTCAAGGATTAAATATGGTTTTTTTATACCTAATTTCTCAGGAACATTAAAGTTCTGATTTTTTAATCTAATTAAAATATTGTTTTCACTTACAATGTTTTTAGTTCGAAAAATCTTAATAATAAATTGCTTAGGGAAATTACGTGGCTTAGATGCAAAAACAACATCTATTACGATATTTTTTTTACTTGGTAATTGAGTAATATTAAATTGTAAATCTTTATTCCGAAACTCAGGAATAATACTTTTTAAGTCCCTAGCAATTTTAGATTTAATCTTTGGAAGGCTCATCTCATAAAATATATTTTTTTAACCGAAATAAGTAATTTTATGAATCAAATAACAATTCATATCTTTAAAATTATGTATTATTGAATGCCTACATATATAATTACTTGAATATGAGATTATTCTTGTTTTTCTTTGATTTTTTTGATAATAAGCTCCTTAATATCTGAGAATTCCCGGATTACAATAATTCCTTCCATAGTTTTCAATTTTTCTATGTTCTCAATTTCTATATCTCTAATTTTTAAGACTAAAGGAGATCCATCTGGTCTTGTAGTAACAATTGGTTCTAAATCCTGATCTGAAGGAAAGACATGTACAGATACACCTCCTTTAATTGCTTGAGCAACACAATTTGTTACTAATGTATCCGCAATACCATGTACAATTTTGGCAATCGAGTTTGCTGAAGTCGGGCAGACTAGAAACATGTCATATTTCCCCAACTGCAAAGGTCCGGCATAAAAAGGAATATTTGGGGTTTTTTCCACTTTTACATTCTTTACACTTTCAGTTAATGCTAACCATTTCTTATACCATTTTACAACGGCAGCACCTTCTTTTGTTAAAATTACTGTTAAATTCGTTTTATACTCTTCCTGTAGTTCTTTCATTAAACTAATACACTCATCTAAAAGATAACCGGTCCCAGTTATACCCCACATCAATTTAAACATATGAATCATCTAATTTTTTAACTTATAATAAGAAGAATTAATAATCTAAGCATAATAAATATTTAATGAGATTACTCAATAATTAATACCCTGTGATTTGAGATGAATAATTCCAAATATATTTACCTAGATAATGCTGCGACTACTCCAATGGATCCTAGGGTTATTGAAGAAATAAACAAACATTTTAAAGAGACTTATGGGAATTCTTCAAGTTTACATACTATGGGGCAAAAAGCTGGTCAAATATTGCTGAAATCACGAGAGACAATTGCCTCTTTAATTAATGCAGATCGAGATGATATTTTTTTTACATCTTCAGGAACAGAAGCAGATAATATTGCCATCTTTGGTGTTACTTCAAAAAATAAAGAAAGAGGTAATCACATTATTACAAGTTCTATTGAACACCATGCAGTAGAAAATCCATATAAACAATTAGAAAAAAAAGGATTTGAAGTTTCTTTTTTACCTGTAGATCAATTTGGTTTAATTGATCTCCATCAGTTAGAAAGTGCAATTAATAACAAAACTATCTTAATTAGTATCATGTTTGCAAACAATGAAATCGGAACAATTGAACCAATAAAAGAAATTGGTTCAATAGCTAGAAAGCATGATGTAATTTTTCATACAGATGCAGTTCAAGCTTTTGGTAAAGTACAAATTGATGTAAATGAGATGAATATAGATTTATTATCTGCTTCTGCACATAAACTCTATGGTCCTAAAGGTGTAGGGATGTTATATATTCGTAATAAAGGAGTAAGAAAAGGATGGGGGAAATTTATTGAACCGATTATGTATGGTGGCGGTCATGAAAGAGATATGAGACCAAGTACGGTAAACGTTCCCGGAATTGCTGGTTTTGCAAAAGCTGTAGAAATCGCAAAAGAAGAAATGGAAAATGAAGCGTCTAGACAAATAAAATTAAGAGATAAAATTATTAAAGGGGTTACAGAAAATATAGAAGATTCATATCTTAATGGACATCCAACTCAGAGACTTCCAAATAACGTAAATTTAGGCTTTCGGTTTATTGAAGGAGAATCAATAGTATTAGATTTAGATATGGAGGGTATAGCTACATCTACAGGTTCTGCATGTTCTTCGACTTCACTTGAACCATCACACGTATTAACGGCAATCGGTTTGAAACCTGAAGAAGCACATGGTTCTCTAAGAGTTTCATTAGGTAGATTTAATACCTCAGAAGATGTGGATTATTTTTTGAAAAAATTGCCTGGTGTAATTGATCGATTGAGAAAAATGTCTCCCCTAAAAAAAGGGGTCAAATACATGTTCGAGGAGAGTACTGATAAGCACCATCATTAAGTTATCATAATATTTACATAATTTTAGAATATGGAATCCATTATAATGTGGATTATAGGAAATTTTAATAATTCATAAGGAATTTAAAACAAAATTTAAAGTTATTTTATCTCTATATAGGTTAGAGATTCATACTTAACAAAATTTAGTATACGGATTTTAACTTTTGAATGGAGAAATAATTTTTCTTAGATTATTGGATGTAGGTAGGTCAATAGATTTTAGTGAACCAGGTTTACTCTTTCCCAGATTACCCGATAATAAAATCGTCAAGACAAAAGATACTCCGTCATATGTGACGTTCCCAAAACCATTGATCATAGAATATAGAGAAGATATATCTTTTAATGTAGGCAATGTTAAAGAAGTAAAGGTTTTAGTTAAGATTTATGAAGAAGGTGTTATTTCTCTTTTAGGTAGACTGAAATTTATTGATACACCTTTAGAAGAACTACATAATATTAAAAAAACAACCTTATATACATCAGATGGTGAATTTAATATCAAAGAGCTTCTTAAATTTCATTCCAATAAAGTTTTAAATCAAATAAGACCTTACATTAATGAGGAAAATTATGAAATAAATTACCATGAGGATTATACTATATTTTGTTTAACTGATGAAATAGAGGATCCAAGTGATTTTCTTAACAAAAATAATAAATATTTTGCTAGTTTATTAATGGGTGAAAATCATGT
>JBHLNR010000131.1:0-11156 GCA_048941385.1 Promethearchaeota archaeon | reverse complement strand
AAATGGCCTGGAGCACGTCTCGCAACTAAAGAAGAGGCTTTAGAAAGAGAACGATTGGCTTATGAAAATGGTTTGGTACCCCATATGGGAAAGCTCAGGGGTGATGCAGTTTTATATGATGTGTTGGATTATGAGGACGAATTTATGAGTATTTGTCATTGTTGCTCTTGTTGCTGTGTAGTAGCTTTAAGCAAATATGGTCCAGCTGATTTTAGAAAGGTTTCGAAAAGAATGGAGGGTGTTGAAGTAAGAGTAGATCCGGATAAATGTACTGGTTGTGGAATATGTTTTAAAGTTTGTATAAGAGATGGATTGAAAATGAAAAAAGGAAAAGCTAGGATCA
This sequence comes from Promethearchaeota archaeon, assembly GCA_048941385.1. Lineage (GTDB taxonomy): Archaea > Asgardarchaeota > Lokiarchaeia > Sigyniarchaeales > SOKP01 > Loki-b32. The sequence continues at coordinate 10,813 of JBHLNR010000131.1, read as the reverse complement.
ATCAAGAAAATTGTAGAGGATGTGGGCGTTGTGTGAGAGAATGCCCAAATCAAGCCATTACTATCTCAATAGATGATTATAGTCGTATTGATGAGCTGATTGAAAGATTTGAATCACGTGTGGATATATCTGGCTAAAAACAGAATCTTAGAATCACATTTTTATTTTTTAATTATTCAATTAAAATTGTGATCATAAATGGAAATAAAAAAAAAGTTAGGAAATTCCTCATCTTTATTAAAGAAAAAAGGTTAGAGATTATTCAATAAAACTTAACGCTTTTTTTAAGGCTTTTTCAGCATCCTTTATTACCCGTTCAATGATATCTGAAACAGTTTCAATCTGATTAACTATTCCGATACTTTGTCCTAATAGTACGCCACCATTCTCCATATCACCTTGATACGCAGCAAAAGCAGCAATTGCATCCTTTCTTAATTCTTCCGCGAGTTCTTCCTGGGATATAGCAGCACGGTGTTCTTCCCTTACCTTTTCTTCAGCTATTTTTTCTTCTTTACTCTTTACTAAACCTTTAGACAGGGCATATTTATTCTTCCAGAGTCTAATAGTTCCTAAACCGCCAGTTCTTATTATAGTGTCTGATGCTTTAGCAGGGGGTACGACACCCTTATAGTTTTCATGAAATTCGCTCTCTTTCGATGCAATAAATCTCGATCCCATAGCGATGCCTCCTGCACCAAGAGATAGGGCTGCGGCCATACCTACTCCAGTAGCAAATCCACCACAAGCAATCTTTGGAATGTCGGGATGTTTTTGATGGACCTGTTGTAGTAAAACCAAACCAGCAACCTTTTCATAAGATTGATGCCCTCCACCTTCGAAACCTGTAACAACAATTCCATCACACCCTGCATCAACACATTTATCAGCTAACCAGAGAGCAGGGGCGACATGAAAATGCTTGACTTGTGATGTTTCTCTTAATTTCTGGAAATCCTTGTTTTGAGGCATTCTTCTTGCTGAACCTGCGCTAGTAAGTGCATATAGACATTGTTCTTTTAATTTGGGATTGCCCATGATATGCTTTGCGGTTTCAGATATCAATTTATCACAATCTACAGTAAGTCTTGAAGTTCTGATGTTAAAACCAAAAATCCCGTCAGTATGCTCTACAACATAATCAAGATTTTTTTTCATGGCGATTAGTGCACTTTCTTCTCTACCATCCATAGATTGATTCGCATGAGAGATCATACCTAATCCTCCCGCTTCTGATACCGCTATAGCTAATTCTGTTGTTCTAAATGGTCCCATCGCGGCACATGCGATTGGATGCTTAATTCCAAACATTTCAGTAATATTAGTTTTAATTGTCAAAATTACACACCTCTATAACTATTTAGTCGGTAATTAAATAAAAACTGTTCTTATTTTAGAAAAGTTATCTTTTTTAGGTTAAAAGTAGACAGTTTTTATTGCTGAGCATTAAGATTATTTTTCTAGAAATCATTCAATCGATTTCGACTGGATACCACTTTCGAGTTTTCAAACACTTCATGAATGGTTTTAAACTTATTAAGTCGTTGAAGAGTAGAATACTGAGGAAATATTAACTTGATTTGTTTTTTCTTAAATTTGTCAAGTAGTTGTTTTGGAGACCCCCATAAGCCTTCTGTTAATTCATTTCTAAATAGATTAATATTCTGGTTTTGAGGATATTTACATAAAAAGAATTGGGTATCAAATCTAATGGGAGACACTTTAGGAGTAATCAATCTTCCAAAATAACTTAAACTATCTGCATTATAGTAGAGATTTTCTTTAACTAATACATCAGTCATCGTTTTCCTTTTCTTTTGAAGACTTTTTTGATACTTTTTAATTTTTTTGGGCTTTTCTTCTATTATCCCAAGTGATTCTCTTGTTTTTGTTGTAGCAATTAGTATCCCAGTTTCTTCAAAAAGCTCACGGATCGCAGTAATCCATAGATTTGCAGGGTCTTCACAAATTTCCCTTAACTTTTCAGTAATATCTTCATTAATTCCTACTAGTCTTACTCTTGATTCCTTAGTTAGGTCTTGATCATCAAGAGCTCCTCCAGGAAATACATGATGTTCACTCATAAATTTAGTGTTTTTGTGTCTTTTTGCCATAAACACTTCAAATTCACATTCATCTTCAGATTCGATCCCTCCTAATCTTTCCCGCAATAAAACTACCGTAGCAGCTAATTTGGGTTCAACAGGCATAAGTAATTAATCTAGAGTTCTTTATTATTTTTAAAATGAAATATTTGAATTATAGTTCTTTGTATAAACCTGATTTTGTGAAGTTTTTAGAAAAAAATCTGCCATGTTTTTTATAGTTAATTTCCTTCCATTCCACAACTTCTTCGATATTATGGTCTCCCGTAATAACTATAACATCATTATTTTTATACGAATCTAAAGAAATATTCACAACTTCTTCAGGGGTCATAGGGCCACCAAACTTTCCGGGAGTAGCAATTTTTGCAGGGCCAAAGATTTCCGTGTGTGTATTGCCTGGACAAATAGCCTTAAGCTTCACTTTTGACTTAATAAAGTTTAATTTAAGCTGCACCATTTCCGTGAAAGCTGAAATAAATGCTTTCGATGAATGATACATTGGTTCTCTTGAACCATGCAACATTAGAGATGCAATAGATGAGATATTGAAAATTACTCCCCTGTCATTTTCTTGCATTGGTTTTAGTGCTGCATGCATTAAACGGGTTGTTGCACCACAATGAAGATTAATCATTTTCATAAAAACATCAGCTTTAGAATTTTTCCCAATAAAATTTTCCAAAGTACCAAACCCTGCATTATTTACTAGGACATCAAGGTTTTCAATAGCTTCAATAAAAGAAGCAAATTTTTCCATGAATTCGATTTGGGAAAGATCCCCTGAAAAGATTTTAACATCAACATCATATTTTTGCTTTAATTCTGATGCTAGGGATTCCAACTTGTCTTTTCTTCTAGCAGTAATAACCAAGTCAAATCCTTGAGAGCTTAATATTCGAGCAAATGTTTCTCCTATTCCTGAACTCGCACCAGTAACTACAGCAACACCTGGATCTTTTACATCCATAAAATTATTCTTAGCATTCATGATCAAAAACTATTTAGTAGTTTATTTAAAGAGTAGTTTATCTTTTACATAACCTAAATATTTTATACCTTTTAAACCTCGTTCGATATCTAGTTACTATTCCTTCTTAATTCCTTCTTGCATTATGTTATTCAAGAATTAACGATCTTCCATCAAATATAGGTTGCATTCCACTTTGGTCCATCATTTCCTTCATTTTCTCATCTGAAGTCCCTACTTTGAAACGAATAGCAGCATCGAGTATTTTGGGCAAAAGATGAATGTCAGAGCTTGTATTAAGGAAAATTCCTTCCCTTTTCAGAACCCAATGAACTGCCTTGTCAATATTAGATTGGTCCTCAAAGGGTTGATACCAAGTGTTCCACTTCCTTTCTCTATTCCCCCAAGGACGCCTTGCTAAAGATTTTATTGTTTGGAAAGCTAAACCTCGTTCCTTACAAATCTTCAAGAGATTCTCAAAGTCGGAAGCATATTTTGGATTTTGCATCATAACATAATTATATGGTAATAAGACTGAATCAAATTCGAACCGTTCAAGACTTCTTAAATGCATTTCAGCTACTCCATAACCATGTCCCGTTACCCCAATATATTTTATGGCACCACGTTCACGTGCTTCTATGAGAGCTTTCAAAGCTCCATTCTCTCCCATTACTGTATCCCAACTTTTTAGATCTGTTAAATTATGTATCTGAATCAAGTCTATTGAAGAGACTTGCAATCTTTCAAGTGAATCTTCTACTTGTTTTTGGGCATCCTTATAGCGACGCTTAAACACTTTAGTAGCAAGGAAGAATTTACTGCGGTGTTTTTCCATCCAAGGACCGATACGTAGTTCTGATTCTCCATATCCCGCAGCTGTATCGATATGGTTAATTCCATACTTTAATAACACATCAAGAGTTTTATCTGCGTCAACTTGACTTACATTACCTAAAGCTGCAGCGCCAAAAATTACTTTTGTGCTTAAATGTCCTGTTTTCCCAAATTTCTGAACATCAATCATTTTTAGGTTCCCATTTAGAAATGATAATCTCTTTCTAATATATGGTTATAAATTATTTTATAGTATTATTTAATGTTATCTTCACAAAAAAATATATTGGCGAAAAGTTTTTAAATACTTAAAGAGAAATAACTAGCTGAAAATTTAAAAAAAATAACAAGTAGTCCTCTATGAGCAAAGAAGAAAGATATAATACAATAATTCAGGATATAAAAGAAATCTATTTATCTTTAACTCAAGGTGAACCAAGTCCTGATGAGGAAATTGAAGCTCGATCAAATCTAATTGAAAATATTCAAAATTTATTAGATTTGGGTTCATCACAAGTAGTTACTGATATTAATTTATTTATGGAAACTCTTACTAAATTGGAAGATTGGGATACTCTTGATTTGTGGTTTACAGAATCAGAGTTACCTAATCTAATTAGGAAAATAATTAATATTACCGTAGAGTTAACAGAAATTTCATCAGAAGAAGAATCCAAAGAGGATTTTAGGAAACAAGCACAAAATGATTTAAGTTCTGTAAAATTGGATATAAATGAGATTGTAGATCAAGTATCTGATAAATTTAGGGGGGAGATTAACGACCTCAAACAAGAGATTGATCATCTAAAACATGAATTGGAGGTAAAAGATGAATCTCTTAAACTAGCTACACAAAAACGAGTCGTGAAAAAAATAATCCCCAAGAAAGATGTAAAATTACCTCCTCCAACGATTAAAATCCCAGTCATTAAAAAACCAGATGTGGCACCTCAAATCAAAGTTCCTAATGCGATAGATACTGAAAAACCAGTAGAAAAAATAGGAGTAAAATCAATTGAAGATGTCCAGGCTAAAATAGAAGAAGAAATTGAAAAATTAAAACCCGCGCCTCTAATTGAGGAAAAACCGAAGATTTATGATGAGATGCATAAGGAGGCAAAATCAGTTTTAAATATTCTTGAAGAATTAGAACCCACCCCTAGCTCTATTCAGCAAGAATCAAAAACAGATTCATACTCCGACTCTAAATCCATTTTAGAAATATTGGATGAAGAAGATACTGTTTTAAATATAATCGAACCAAAAGAAACTCGAGAAAAAGCCATAGACTCAAGTAAGGTTCGAATAATTACTGAAGCATCACTCGTTAAGGAAGAAAAACCTGAACCTCAAGAAGATGCCTCCTTTGGTGCAAAAATACCAATGCTTAAAGCTGTAAGTGTCGAGGAAATTGAAACTGAAGAAATTAAATCAAGTGGAAAAGAATTATTCAATGTATTTTCTTCAGTTGGAAGTAAACCTGATGAATCACCCTCATTAGAATTCCCTAGCCTTGAACCTGTAAAAGAAAAAAAGAAGAAAGAAGAAAAGAAGAAAAAGAAGGAGACAGAGGCAGTATCATTTGTTAATTTTGGGGATGAAACTCCACTAGTAAGCTCTCAAGAAACCTCTTCATCAGATACAGAAGAATTACCTAGAGATAAAGACACACTTTACCAAGAATTAATTGCACTTGAAGGTAGACGTTATTCACTAGAAAAGAACGTTAAAGAAGTAGAAAAGAGTTATAATATGGGTTCTATTGATGATTATGAATATAAAAGTCAAAGTGATGACTTAAAGGAAAAACTTGATGAAATCACATCCAGAATTAATAGGATAAGAAGAATCATTGCAAGTATATAAAAAATTAGTCCAATATTTCCTAATTTATTCTATTTTATATATTGGCGGCATCTCTAGTTTATGACGAGCTGAATTCATCATGTTTTTTACTTTTTCTATGTCTTCTTCTTTGAAATCAGTTAAATCTAATTTATAATCTATTCTATATAGGATTTCATCTAAGAGATTGTAGGTTATACCTATCTCGCCCTCGTCTGTTTGTCCTTCCCATAATCCTGCTGATGGGGGTTTAGTAATAATTTTTTCTGGAATATTCAACAGTTTTGCTATTTCTCTCACTTCACATTTATATAATCCACCAATAGGCTCGAAATCAACACCACCATCTCCATATTTAGTAAAATAACCTATTGCCATTTCTGTTCGATTTCCAGTACCTCCTATTAAGTATCTTCCCATAGATTGTCCTACAAAATAATATGTCATCATCCTTAGTCGAGCTTTTAAATTAGCTTCTGCCATTGAAGTTGATGATATTTGAGGAGATGACATTTTAAGATATTCCTTAAATACACTTGATAGGTCTAGAATGATAAATTTTATTCCTAAAACTTTAGCAATCATTTCAGCATCATTTAAATCTTGGGGAATGGATAAACAAGGTAACCCTAATCCTACTATTCTGTCTCTCCCTATCGCGTTAGCACATAAAGCTGATGTTACAGCACTGTCAATGCCTCCACTCAATCCAACAACAATCCCATCTACATTTGCTGAATTGCTATATTCTTTTATCCATTGCTGAATGTCATAAATTGTTTTTTCATGATCTAATTTGCGCATATTATCTTTCAATTATCCTTTTATTTAAAATTCTTTTAATATAATTATTATAAAAGCTAAGATTAAAATAGAAAATTTAAAATTATTATTTTAAACAATCTTCTTAATTAATCAAAGCTTATTATATACCTAGAGGTTTGATAGGTTATGAGTGAGGAATTTAAGACAATTGTGGATTCATCATATGATAAAGGAATACCTTTTTGGCTCTATACAAGTGATTATATTTTTGGAATGATACCTACTGATAATGATCGGTGGATTGAGGTTTCTTACACTTTTGAAGACCCTGATGAGCCACTTTTCAAAACGGAAAGAAACGCAGATTTATCCTTTCAATTTCTCCTTGAAGAAGTGGAAAAAGGAGTTTCATTTTATGTGGAGGATTTAAAAGTTCCTTTATTGAAAGAATTCGCTACTTCTCTCGAAGGAAAATCTGGAATTGACAAAATGAACGAGATTATTGCTGAGCTAATTAGTAATTCGAGTAAATATTCAGATAATCTTCCAATTATAAAGAGTAAAGATGAACTTAATATTTTAAAGCAGAAAGTTTAACTCTTAAATTCAGAGTAGTAATTATTCCTAGATATAGAGGTTCTTTCTCTGAGGATGCTTACGGATAAATTCTTTATCAATTCTATGGCGAAGATGATAGTCCAGATTAGCATCCTTTTCATCAATTATCTTCTTCATATAATCTCCTTTTTCTTGTGAAAAATTTTCGATCCCAGATGCTATAATGCTTTTGTTTTGTTTTATAGGAACAACCATTCCAAAAAACCTAAGCATATCATTTGTAGACATTTTCTTCCCTATTTTTTCATCTATGTCCTTATCCAAATTCCTCACCACTGTCCCCATTGATAAGGCTGAAAAGGGGCTTAATTGTTTAGATTTTAACCAAAAGTAATCAGGTTTTTTTGAGATAATAGTATCTAAATTCCCATCTGTATCTCTTGACCCTAAGACTCTCCAATCCTTAGAGTCTCTATCATAAGCTTTTTTCATTTTCTTCACAACAGATTGGATGGGAGCAACTCCGTCTTTTTCTTCTTCTAATTTATCCGTCATAGGCTCTATAATATAAAGGTAAAATAACTATAAAAATCTAAATGAAATATTAGATAAACAACAAAAAATTTTAATTTGAAAAATATAGATGATATAGATCAGAATTTTATGAGGCTCAATTAGTTCTTAGCTATTAATATGGAACAACAAGAAAAACTCTCTCAATTTATTGATAGATTTTATGAAAATATAGTTTCCAGAAATTATGATCAGATAAAGACTCTAATTCCATTAATAGAAACCTTTGAGGAAAATTTCCTTAGCAATTACAAAAGACGTAAAAAGGAAGGAGTATATTATACTGTCCAATCAATTTCGAAATTTATTTTTAACGAAGTATTATTCCATTTTATCAATCCAATAATTAACAAAGAAAGCTTAAATACACCTTATATTCAATCTATAGACCAAATTTCTAAATTAGACAATAAAATTCAACAGAAAATATTAAAAATTTTGTTGAATATTACGATTTGTGATCCTACTTGCGGATCAGGTGTATTTTTATTAAGTTCCATCGATCTAATCTTTACTATAATTAAAAAATTTATTCCTGATAAAAACCAGCTTGAGATTAAAAAACAGCTTGTAAAGAATTTTTATGGATATGATATTAATAGAAATGCAATTGATTTAACAATTCTAAAACTTTTTAGGTGGACTTTTGATAATGAGGATGCTAATTTTCCTGAAATTCTTAATCAACTAAAGTCAAATTTTCAACCTTTAAACAGTCTGATAAATTCAAATTTAAGAAAATTTGATATTGTAATTGGAAATCCCCCTTATGGCAATATATTAGATTCAAATGAGAAAAGGATATTAAAAACAGAACAGGTTTTTTATAACGATGTTTACTGCTCATTCTTACTCAAATCATTAAATTGGACAAGTGGGATCATAGGTTTTTTAGTTCCAAAAAGTTTTCTTCTTAGACAAGGATATATCGAATTTCGAAATCAGCTCCTTTCTAAAGCAAATATTTTAAAAATAATTGATATAGGTTCCAAGCTCTTCAAAAATGCAACTAATGAAGTACAGATACTTTTATATGAAAACAAAAGAAATCCACAGGATTTGAAGGTTTTTGACTTTCCAAATTCTCATATAATTACGTATAATAATCAAATGGTGGATACTCTTAGAATATGTCTTAATTACTCTTGTCCTTTATGTGTAAAAACTAAGAAATTATATGCTTATACCTTTAAGAAAAGATGCCCCTATTGTGGTTTAGAAACTATTGCCTTAAACCGCATAAGAATCAAACCAAATCCCCTCCTTTTTCAATTGATCACTAATATCGAGATGAAGGGAGATCTTAATTACATCAATCCAATAAACTTTCCAAAAATGATTAGGGGTGAAGAAGATAAAGGATTACAACTGATAAAGAAGAAATTAAAACATGATAATATTGGTTCTTGTTTTTTCCTTAACGCTCGCAATGATTTCTCTTACTTTTATATTGCTCCTAATAAATCTATAAATCTTGAAGAATTTAATCCAAATGATTTAAAGGGAGATGATTTTGAATATTATATATCTCCTAAATTATTAATTAAACATAATAACATTGTTCCTGAAGCAATTTTTACCCAAAAAAATGTCTGTTTTACATCATCGATATATTCATTACTCCATGAAGATCTTGATGAACTGAAATACATTTGTGCTATCTTAAATTCCAGTTTGATGCAATTTTATTGCATCTATGCTATAAATAATCAAAAAAACACCACAATTAATTTAAATCAATACATGATAAGACATTTACCCATCGTAAAACCAAATGAATTTTTAAAGAGGGAAATTGCCAAAAAAATCGATTCAATAATTAATAAGTTCGAGACAGATAACGGAGTCATAAATGAAAAGATTTGCAAATTAATGAAAGAGATTGATGATTCAATCTTCAACCTATATGCAATTTCTGAAGATAAAAAAAAGATTATTATCTCTGACATTAAAAAACACATTAAATTTTTTAACAGAATATATGTTTAAACTTTCTCATGTTTTTCAAACCTCTTTCTCAAATCCTCTCCTATCAAACCATAAAAAATATAAGCTAAATAACCGAAAAGTATCCCTGTCAAATCAAATAGAAGATCAATGATGTCGAAATACCTATAAGGTACAAAAAACTGGTGGAGTTCATCAATAAATGCATAAAAAAATGATAATGAAACCAAATATACTGCTCTTAATCTAGGATATAATCCAAATAATAATAAGAAAGATAAGGCACCGAATTCACAGATATGAAGCAATGGATTAATAATTATGCGAGTAAAATTAGTCGGCGTGAAAGTATATGGATTGCTTAAGGAGGAAACGTAAAAAATAATAAATGCTATAATAATTGCAGGTATTACCTTTAAATAATCAAACCATTCCCATCTCTGGCTTTCATTTTGCATTATTTGATTTCTCCGAGCTTAAAATGAAACGTACAATAGCCATCACCAAGTCCCAGAGATTTTTCTCGTCTAAAAACAATATTTGGATTAAAATCTTTAAAAGCAGCCTGATAAAAAGGAAAACACATTCCTTTACATATAAGTGGGATTTTATCATGTCGTTCTTCATTCCTATCCATTGAAGCTTTATAGGGACACTCATTTACCTCAATAACCACATCTAATTCTGAGATTCTGTTGACTCTATATTTCCAACCTTCTATAGACCATCGAAATGTAAGAATTTCAACCAAATCATCCAATGTGTTTGTCTCGATGTTTAAGTATCTTTTTAACCTTCGAATTATAATTTTAAAAAGTCTAGTCCAAACTGCAACATCTATTTTTAGAGCTCTATCCCACCCAATTTCCTTTTCAATTTCTAACATCCATAGACCATCTAATGTTGTGAAGAATCGGGAATAATAGAATAGTTTATCAGCATCACTAACTTCTCTCATAATTTCATCCTAATTTGTTGTTCCTAACGATAAATACAAAAATGAATTAATATTATAAATACTATCATTATTTAATGAGCATACCATTAATTCATCAATATAAATATCTGCGTCAATTTACTCTATACTATCTTTTTAAACATAGATCTATTTATCAAACCTATATATTCTAATTCTACATCTTAATGTAAAAGATTTAATAATGTTTAAATATAATACATTAATTACATCAATTAGACATATCTAAATTTTTAA
>JBHLNR010000130.1:0-11208 GCA_048941385.1 Promethearchaeota archaeon | reverse complement strand
ATGTTAGATTTTTCCTTCAGATATAAATAAAAATGAATAAAATAGAAAATGGTTTAAATTGGATTTTTTTTAGATAACATACTAAAAGTTTTCTATAACTCGTCCTCCAGGAAGGATTTTATAATGAATAGTTCCTTCTTCTTCTACTTTTTCGATACATAAAGCTTGGAGTAAAAAGTCCATATGGTAAGTAAATAAATTTTTATCTTCTATAATATTTTCATTAATTAAATTTTTGATTAATTCTTTTTCTTGAATATCTTCTGTTTCATAAACAATCCTAAGCATTTCCCTTCTAATTGGATGGTTTACTGCTTTTAAGTGTTGTGCATGACCTACTTTTCTTTCTGCCATCTTTAATACACTATTTTATTTTATATTTTAACAATTTAACTGGAATATTAAGGTTGAAGGTTTTAGAAAATAAACATTTGAGAATTATTTGTTGAAACTAAAAGCTAAACATTACTATTTAACTTTTGAATTATTAATGTTATTTTATGCCATTTTATTAAAAAATAACTTGTTATAGGTATATTTTATAAATTAAACGAAAAATTATTTTAAGTCTTAAATCAGATATTCATATTAGAAGATTTTAAGATGGTGATTGTTTAATGTTTTCTGAAAATGAACTTAATAATATTAAAAGAGAAATGAGTAAGCTAAAAAATAAGGTTGTCTTAAAAATTTTTACAGATTTCAAAATTCAAGAAGATGGGAGTAAGATAAGGAAGTGTATGGCTTGTGAAGGGGCATATGAATTGCTAAAAACACTAGAAAAATATTCTAATGAGAAATTAACCGTAGAAGAAGTATCTACTGAAGAAAATGAGGAAGAAGCAGAGAAATATAATATTTCTAAGATACCTACGATTTTATTTCTTGATGAAAATGATAATGAGATTATTCGATATTTAGCCCATCCTACAGGATCTGAATTTGTACCCTTTCTTAACAGTATACAGTATTTTTCAGGGGTAAGACCGTATTATGCTGATCAAATAATCACTCATCTAAAGAAGATTAAAAAATCCAATATGAAAATATTTATAACTCCAACGTGCCCTTATTGCCCGCAGACCGTACCCGTTTTGACACTGTTTTCAATAGTTTCAAAGGGGAAAATATCATCAGAAATAATTGATGTAAATTTGAATCCTGATATCGGGATGAAATACCAAGTTCAAGGTGTTCCGATGACTGTTATTAATGAAAAAGATGTTATACATGGAATGTTTACACCTCAGGATTTATTAGATAAGCTTGTTGGCTCAAAAGATAGAGATTTTGGAGGGATGTATGCATAATTTAAGGGAGGTGAAATTGAAGAATGTCTCAAGAAAATGGCTATAGGGAAATAATTAAGAGAGAAATGTCAAAACTAAAAAAACCTGTAAAAATAAGAGTATTCACATGTAAAGAAAAACTTCCAAATGGAAGTCAAGTAAGAGAATGCATGGATTGCGGTCAGTTTATGGCATTATTACGAATTTATGAAGAAAATTCTAATGGAATGTTAACTATTGAGGAGTCTTGTATCGATGAAAAACCTGAATTTGCAAAAAGATATGATATAACACGAGTGCCTACCATATTATTTATTGATGAGCAAGGTCGAGAAATCATTCGCTACTTAGCAGCCCCACAAGGAGGAGAAATACAACCATTCGTCCAAGCTTTATTTACATTTGCAGGAGCACCAAATTATTATGAAGCAACGATAAAACAGAACCTTGATCGTATTGATCCATCCACTATAAAAGTAATGATTACAGAAACATGCCCATATTGTCCACAGGTCGCGCAAATAGTTAATAATTTTGCAATTGCTTCTAATGGAAAAATTAGATCAGTAATAATTGATATTACGTCCAACCCTGACATTGGACAGTATTATGATGCAGCAGGTGTTCCATATACAATTATAAACGATCGAAAAACATTAGTTGGAATGGTTGGAGCCCCTGAAATATTGAGGGCTCTGATAGGGGGAAATATACGCGTTCAGTATTAGGAAAAAATGCCCGCTTCTTATATTTTAACCAGAATGATTCGAAATGAGATGAAGAAGCTCTCAAAACCAGTTTCATTAATATTATTTATAGATAAGGTTAATAATCGTGAAAATTATGAATTTACAAGATCCATTTTAAAAGCCTATGAAGAGAATTCAAATGGTATGTTGACAATTAAAGAGATTCAGTTTAGTCATAATGAAGATTTAGTAAAAAAATATGATATACAGCACGTTCCAACCATTTTATTTATCGACGATAATGGTAACGAAATTATTCGTTATTTAGCAACACCCCAAGGAAGTGAGGTTCAACCCTTTATTCAAACTCTATTAGTATATTCGGGATTCCCGAATTATTATGAGAATGCAATAAAAGAAAATCTGAATAAAATTGAAACTTCAACAATTAAAGTATTGATTACTGATTCATGTGCATTTTGTGCATCGGTTGTGGATATTGTTTCTAAATTTGCGTTAGCATCCAACGGTAGAATTAAGGCTAACATTATAGATATTAAAGATAATCCAGATATTGGGGAAAATTATGATGTTTGTAGTGTCCCTTATATTATAATAAATGAAAAGATAGTAATAGACGGCAAGTGTACTCCTAATGAAATATTAGAAGCAATTATGGGGGAAACCAGCAATAAATAAATTTTAATCTTCATAATAAATAAATAATGTAGCCATCAGGAGAGAATGAAATGAGTAATATTGATATGGAAACTTTTGATCTAAACAAAACTTATGATTTGATTGTATTAGGAGGAGGACCAACTGCAATAGGATGTGCCATTTATGCTGCACGATTTGCTATGGATGTTCTAATTATTGGTAAAACGTTTGGTGGGTTGATTGCTACAACTCATATCGTCGAAAATTATCCCGCAATTACTTCAATTAGCGGCCAAGGTCTTATGGAAATGTTTAGAGAACATATGAATTCGCTTAATATTCCTTACATCTCGGATGAGATTAGGAGCATTGAGAAAGTAGATGATCATTATGAACTTAATTCATTCTTCCAAAAATTCAAAGCTTATTCGATTTGTATAGCTACTGGCTCAGAAAGGAAGAAATTAGGCATTCCTGGTGAGGATAATTTTGCTGGGAGAGGTGTGTCTTACTGTGCAACATGTGATGGCCCCTTTTATAAAGATAAAGTCGTATGTGTTATTGGTGGAAGCGATTCCGCAGCGAAAGAGGCATTATTTTTATCACAAAATACGAAAAAAGTATATATTATATACCGCGGTGAAGAGATAAGAGCAGAGCCCATTAATAAGAAACGAGTTTCTGAGAATGAAAAAATCGAAATAATTTATAAGACAAACATTACCGAAATAAAAGGAGATAACACCGTGAAATCAGTTGTTTTTGATAATGGCAAAGAATTTGAGGTTGATGGTGTTTTTATAGAAATAGGCTCAGTCCCAAATTCAGAATTGGCAAAAAAAATTGGAGTAGAGATAAATGATAAAGGTGAAATTATAATTAATCGTAAATCCGAAACAAATATTCCTGGTATTTTTGCTGCGGGAGACGTTGCTGATGCCCCATTCAAGCAGGCTATAACAGGTGTATCTGAAGGTGTTATTGCTGCATATTCTGCTTTCGATTATGTGAAAGAAATGAATATTGAATATTAGGAGAAAGCTATAAATTACATTAAGTTCATTTCCATTAAGATCCAATTTTTACTTATTTCTTTAGGAATATTTTCACCAAGCACTTCGCTTTCGGGATAAGGATTAATAAAAATAAGAAAAATAAAAGAGTTTATTCAATCTTTACATCAATGCTATGATACTCAGGTTCTTTAAAAGGTACTTCAATTTTTAAAAGACCTTGTTTATAGGTTGCTTTAGCCTCCTCTGGTTTTACTGGACAACAAATGCCGTATGAGCCAATATATATTGTATCTTCAGTTTCTCCCTTTATAAAAAAGCTATCATCATGCATTTTAAGTTTTATTGATTCTTTCTCCACTCCAGGCAATTGAATTTCAATTTTATATGTTTCACTTTCATCATCTGCCCAAGAGCATACTTCTGGAGAGGTTAAATACTTATCTTCTTCTTTAACTTCTGTCATATCATTCCCTTTATTTATAAATTTATTACCTTATTAGTGCAATTTAAAATAGTTGATTTAAAAGTCCTCACTATAAACTATCATAAAATAGACTAAATTTCACTTATAGATAAAAATGAAATCTGATTTTATTTTTAAATTATAAAATATTGAAAGGATTGAAGAATAAGGTATTTCTATTGAGTTTTTAACAACAATGATCCACTGGACAATATCTTATAGATTTTCGTCCAATATTTTTCTATTTCCCATTCCTGTTTATTCTTAATATTATTAGATATTTCCTTTAGAACTTCTCTTACCTTTAATGAATCGAAATAGGTTATATTAGGAGAAATTATAGCTAACATATATTGCTTTTCTCCAAACCTCTCGTTTTTATCTGGAAAAGCATCAAAAAATACATATCCTTTCTTCTGAATGTTTTCAATATTTAGTAAAACGCCTTCAGCTTTGGTAATTTTATCCTGTCCATATATTGAGGTTGCGGCATGGAACAACTGCTGACCAATTGTACTAATGGAAATATGACAAGATTTTTCTGAAGGATGACTTTTCTTTAAAACTGGACCTTCAATATCATCCCAAAATACAACCAATAGACAAAAGGGTAATTCGTCATCTTCTGTTATAGAAGGTTGCATTTCTATTTGATAGGAAGTTAGTAAATCTTTAATTTTGTTATTTATTAATTCAAAAGTTCGTTTTCGAGTAATTTTTCCTGAGATTGAGGCGATTAGATCTTGTTCATCAAAAGGTTTAGTAATGTAATCATCAACTCCTAACATTTTCCCTAATCGAATATCTTCAGGAGTAGATTTGGCACTAAGAAATAAAAACGGTATCTGACTCCATTGAGAATGATTAGAAACAGTATTGAAAAATTCATAACCATCCATAATTGGCATCATTATGTCGCTTATTATCACATCAGGAGGGTTATTAAGAGTGGAGAGGGTTTTAAGTGCATTATCTCCACTAATAGAAGTAATGACTTCATAACCCCTTTGTTCCAGTAAGATTTTTAGGTTGAAAAGTATGTCTTGGTTATCATCAACAACAAGGATAAGCGACTTTTTAGACATTATATTTTCCCTATTGAAGTGGTAAGAAGATATTTGAACTTATTAATATTTATAATTTTTTGAATTCATTCACTCTAGGTAAATATACATAAAATATACTTCCTTTCTCTAATTCGCTTTCTATAAAAATTTCCCCATTATGAGTCTCAATTAGGTCCTTTGCTATAGCTAGCCCTAACCCTGTACCAGGAATTTCATCTACGTTACTCGATCGGTAAAATCGTTCAAAAACATGTGGCAAATCCTCTTCTGGAATACCTCGACCATAATCTCTAAACTTAAAAAGAATTCCTGGAGTATCATTCAAATTATATTTACCTTTATAATTATTTATCGCTTGAATTTCTATTTTTGAATTTTCCTTGGAATATTTTATGGCATTATCAATTATTATTCGAAAAATTTGGTCAATCCTTTTTGAATCACCATTTAAACGTAAACTTTCATCAACATCTATTTCAAATGAAATTATCTTCTTTTTAGCAACAGGTTCTAAAAGATACAAAATCTCAGTGATTATATCCAATGGACTATACTCTTTCAACTCCAAATGTAGCATATTTTCATCAATCCTCAAAAGTAATAGGATATCCTCAGCTAATTCGTTTAGTAAATGAATATTTCGTTTGATTCCATCCATTAATTTTTCTTCTAAATTATTATCAATGTTCCCTTTATTCTTAGTAAGATAATCTATTGACATCATTAAAACAGTCATAGGGGTCCTTAATTCATGCGAAACTGTAGAAATTAATTGTGATAGTTGCTCTTGAGCCTTTTTCCTTTCTGATATATCCATTCCATAAATATTTACATAATCTGCATTTTCTACGGGGGTTACGACTAATGTGTAAGTTCTACCGTTTAAATTCACATCTAATTCTATGATCTCCTTATTTATTATGGAATTTGTGATTGGTTCTTTTAATATCTCTGGAACTGCTTCACCTTCATTTACATTAAATAAATTTTTTCCCATTTTGTTAGTGTAAATTATTTTTTCATCATTTACCCTCAAAACAGGATTTGGATTTTCAGAAGGAAACTTTGATAAATTTTGTATTTTTTCTTCCGCTTTCTTTTTTTCGGTAATATCTCGAGCAATTGTGGAAGCTCCAATGATATTATTATTTATGTCTTTGATTGGTGAAATTGTAAGAGAGACATTCACTTTTGTTCCATCTTTTCTAATTCTTTCAGTTTCAAAACCTTCAATTTTTTCTCCATTTTTGATTTTATTTAAAATTCCAAAGATCTCTCTTTCAAGGTAAGGGGGTGTTAAAAGCTCTATTGACTTGCCTATCATTTCTTCAGCAGAATAATAATAAATTTTCTCAGCAGCTTGATTCCAACTAGTAATTATTCCATCTAATGTTTTACCTATTATAGCATCCTCCGATGATTCCACAATAGAGGCTAATCTCGTTTTTAATTCTTCCGCTCTCTTCTGCGCTGTTATATCTCGAAAGATCGATTGGAAATAATTCTTTTCAGATATTCTTATTACTTTTGCGGTTACAAGAACATCTTTAATTTCACCGTTTTTAGTGCGAAATTTTGTCTCAAAATCATCACGTCCATACTTTAATACCTTTTCCACATGAACTCTTGTCTCTAAAGGAGTTTCAATAAGATCATAGTCATTAATTTTTAATTTTTCAAATTCATTACGTGAATAGCCTAATAATTTACATACTGCTTCATTAAATTCGAAGACTTTTAAACTATCAAGATCAAAAATTACAATTCCATCAGGAGATTCTTCAAAAGCAGTATGATAACGATCTTCGGCTTCTTTAATTTTTCGAAAAAATAAATTAAGAGGTTGTTCAATCCCAATTTGGATAATCGATTTATATAATAGATAAAAAGCAATTATTTTAAAAATATGACCAACAAGGTTAGAAAAATCATATACTCCAATATAGAAAGTAAATGCTAACTCAGCAAATATAGTCGCGATAATAGAACTGAACATTAAAGATAAAACTTTTTTATCAAATTCTATATTTTGTTTGATTATTATCAAAACACATCCTATTAGTATGAGAATTATTACATATTCACTGGTAATTTTAAATGGAGTTAACCCAGAACCATCAATATAACAAACAGGAAATGATTTCGCAAAAATAAGAATTATTAATAGAATTGTAATGCCTAAATAAGAAATTATCAGAATAATCGGCCTGATTCTCTTCTTTATCATCAATGAAGCTATTAAACAAGAACTCGCTTGAATATAGCGTGCTGCTATCCATAAAGATGTTGGTAGATTGGAATTGTAGCCTTCAAATATATTCATTCCTGTATAAGCTAAGGTGTGAATAAGGTCAATTACACCAATGAAAAGAGATGATACCCCCAGTACCAGAAAGAAGGAATTTTCCATGTATTTACGTGAGTTCCAGCCAATAAAAAACACACCCCCTGCAATAACTATACTAAAAATCTCAGCAATACTATGAAATAATAAATAACTATAAATTCTTGAAAGTAAGGTAAACACTAGTGCTGTTGAAAAGACTAATATTTCAAAAAATTCAGGATTTACTTTGCGTGAGGGTGTTTGTTTGTTCTCTTTCAACATTTTAAAATATCTTTTTCTATAAAAATCTAAAATTTACACTTAATTTAAAAATAGCTTAAATGTTTCTTAAAAACTGACTAATTTATCTTAGATTTTTCGAAGATTGCATATATAGATGTTTTGTGTAGTGAATATGGAAAATTAGGGGGAATTACGCCTTTGATCTTCTCAATTAACCCATCAATAATAATTTCATTTAATTCTTGATTAAACTCTAAATCTGGATCGAATTTATGAAGAAATATCGAAAAATCAATATCTTTAAGATTCTTGATTGCTTCCATCATTTTTTGTAAATAAGCAATTGCGAGTTGATATCTTTTTACATCTTGGACATCAAATACGTATATAATTTTTTTAGTTCCTTTTAAAATGGTTTCGATATCATCAAAATATTCATCACGATATAATTGTTGACCTCCAAGATCCCAAATAGCATATTTTGAATCTAAGGCTTCAAATCGTTCTATTTCTAAACCTCTTGTAGGACTTGGAGAATTATATGCTGAAATGCCCTTAATCCCCTTTAAACATTTTAGAATTGAAGTTTTACCTCCATTATCTAATCCAATTAAAAGGATTTTTATTGAATCTTCTGTTGAATCAATGTTATTAAAATTATTCATGGTAAAAGTTGACCTATTTGAAATATAATAGTATTTTTTCGATATTAAGATAGGGTATCAATTATATCAGCATCTCTTATCTCCTTTAATTTCTCTCTATTAATTGACATTATAATTGAGTTTATTTGGTCAATGAGATTATATACATCAATGATTCTATTTTGTTTATAATATTTTATATTATTTTTTCTTTCAAAAGATATAAGATTATTATCTACAAGCATGTTCAAATGCTTTGAGGTTGTTGACTGAGATCTACCTAATTTTTTTTGAATTTCTGATGAAGACATTTCATTATCTTTCAAAATCTTTAAAATTTCAAGTCTTGTGACATCTGCTATAATCTTTAAAAACTCAACGATTGGTTTATTTGATATATTCTCTTTGCTCATCGAACTCCAGAATCATATTTTGTAAAAAAGTGTTTTTATAGCTTTTTAAAGCTTATTTTAATGGATTATTAATCATCAATTATTAATACGAAAATTACAAAGATTTAAATATAATGCTATCGTTATATTATTATATCGCAGTATCGCGATAAACGAATATTGATCCATATTTTGTTTGTAATACAAGGGAAAGAAAATGTTAAGTGAAAAAATCGGAATTGATCAAATTGACTGTAGGATAATGGATTTAATTCAAAAAGCTCCAAATCTCACTCATACTGAAATTGCAACCTATGTGAATAGAAGCCAGCCTACAGTAGGAATGCGGATTAAAAAACTCGAAAATTTAGGTGTTTTAAAGTACCAAGCAGGTATTAATATAAAAATAGCAGATCTCTGTTTTGCTAGAACTGAAATTCAGACTAAAAATCCAAGATCAGCGCTAGAGATTGTAAAGAAATGTCCTTTTATGCTCAACGGATTTCGTCTTTCTGGTAATTCTAACGTTAGTATTTTAATGGTCGGTTTAAGTTTTAAGGATATTGATCACATTGTTAATTATCATTTCCGAAACGACCCAAATGTAATAAATGTTCATATAGATATAATTGCTGATGTTGTCAATGATTTGGTATTACCAATAGATTTGAATCTCGAATATGGACAACTTAAAATTGACAATCGTTGCTGTGATAATTCTAATTGTTAAATTTCTAATAATTTTATTTAAAATTAGTTTTAATCTATAGTAATAGCTCTTAATTTGCATGCTGTAGTGCAGATATGACATTTAACACAGCGGTCTTCATTATCTTCCACTACTATACATTTAGGTGTAGATTCTTTATTGATAACTTCATAAATCCCTCTAAAGCAGGCTTCTTCACAGGAAAATTCTTTACATTGACCGCACTTACTCACGTCTATATGATGAAACTTGTAACTTTCAATGCTCTTCTGTTTTTCTGCTTCACTCATTATAATTTTTCAAATATAAGCCTCCTTATATCTATTTAGTTTATACTCTATAACAAATTATTTTAATATTTGCAGATATATTTCCTTTTATAAAGAAATTTAAGGAAGATATATGGAAAAATTACCTGTTTTTAAAATACCTAACTTAATGAAAGGTAGATTCTTATCAAGATCTAATCGATTTGTAGGAGAAATTGAATATAGAGGGAAAGTTGAGACTGCCCATATTCATGATCCTGGTAGATTGAAAGAATTGCTAGTAAAAGATACTGGTGTATTGTTCACTTATTCGAATGGGAAATTGAAATATTATATCAAAGCTGTTCTAGTTGAAAATGAATGGGTTCTTATAGATACCGCACTTCACTCAAAAATTGCTATGAAGATCTTTGAATTCCTTCCAGAATTTTCTGGTGTGATGGAAATTAGAAAAGAAGTAAAAATTGGGAGTAGTAGGATTGATTTTGTTTTAGATCACGTTCCTTTAGAAGTAAAAGGCGTATCACTCGTTAGAAATAATATTGCTCTTTTTCCTGACGCTCCAACAAAGCGCGGCGCAAGACACGTGAGAGAAATTATTGAAAACAATGGAAATATACTATTTCTAGTTTTTCGCAAAGCTAAAACTTTTGTTCCCAACTGGGAGATGGATCCTAAGTTTTCTAGCAACCTAAGTGAAGCGAGAAGGAAAGGAATCAAAATAATTCCAGTTCAAATTAGCTTTGATGGTGAAACAATCTATTTTGAGAAAAAAATTCCATTATCGGATTTTTAATATTTAAAAAAAATGCTCTAGCCAAAACTTAGGTTTTAGTTAATATTAAAATTTTTATCTTGAAGCAATCATAAAAGCAACAATTCCAATTTAGCCTAGTAATCCCAACTAATCTTAATTAAGGAATTACTTTAATATTAAATATTTAAATTGACATATATTAGTTTAAAGCAATTTGTTTATTTCAAAACTTATCGGGTATAAGATGACAATTATTAATAAGACTTATAGAAAGCCAAAAAGGATGATTAAATCATTAGCAATCTTATTTTTCATTCTAATATTTCCTTTAATTTTTAATTCATATTTATTTGATTATTTTAAGAGTGAAAATAGTAATAACAAGAATACAATTGAAAAAGAGCTTGAAAATAAGAATCCTTTCTTCTCTTCATCTCATCCTATTAGTGCAGATGATTTTAAATATTATAAAAATATTACAATCAATCATACAAAAGTATCTGGAACAGGAAATCTCTTTGATTTTCCAATATTGATCTCAATTTTTGATTCAGATCTTCATGATAATACTCAAGCTGATGGGGATGATATTGCATTTGCTAATGATTTTCAATGGTTAGATCATGAGATTGAATTATTTAATCAAAATTATAACAGTACTCATGCTCAATTGGTTGCTTGGGT
>JBHLNR010000129.1:0-11323 GCA_048941385.1 Promethearchaeota archaeon | reverse complement strand
TTCAATATCAGAGAGATCCATAGGTCTGTTTCTATCTTTCGCTGCTTGTACTAAATGGGGCACATCAGAAGGTTCAATTCCAAGTAATTTAGAACCAACCATATCAGCTGATAAAATATCAGAAGACGCAACGAGAATGTCTTTTCTATGAGGTTTCCCATCCATAGCAGGACCTCGTTCAAGGGTATAAATTCCATCTATGATTGTTAATACTTTCTTAAGCTTGTTAGGTAATTGTGCAACGTTGTGATGCAAATCTTTTTCAGGATCAGCACTATGAAATTTTTTACGAGAAGCTTGGTTAATTAATCCCTTCAAATTCTTAAAACCTAAAGTCACTACAGCTTGACTATGTGTCTTAAGGGCAGGAAGCGAAATTACAACATCAGCAGCTAACGCAACTGAACTAAATTTAACATTAAATCCGGTTCCTAAATCGATTTTCTCAAAGGGATGCTCAAATGTATTAATAGGTTTCACACCATATCTTTCTTTGAGAATATTATAGCCTAATTTTTCAAATGCATCTGCTGCGGTTTCTGTATCTTTTACATCACCGGTCACGATCCCTTCCCCTATGGTAATATCATCAATTCCTCGTTCTTTAAGTAAAACAACTGTATCTTCAATAATCCGAGAAGAGGTAATAACGCCCCATTTTGGGAAATTAGAAAAGCGATTCCAGTATACGATATTAGGTTTGATAAATACTTTTGCATCTTTGGGTATTTCATCAAAGAGATTAATCGATTCTACCAGTTTTCTTACTGAATCAGGGGATTTTTCATATTTTACAACAGAAACTTTTGATTTACTCATATATTTACACCAATATATATTTTATAAAAATGAATACGAGATATTTTAAAAATTAATTTATTATGAAGATAAACCAAGAAAATTCAATTTAAGGTTTTTTTATGGGGTTTTTTATTTTTTTTCCCATTCTCCTCGCAGAATACTCATTAAAATCATATCGTGATATTCTCCTTTTTTAAAATGCCCTTGTCTCATTCTTCCTTCTTCAATAAATCCAATCTTTACATAAGATTTGATTGCTCTTATATTATAATCGATAACACGTAAACAAATACGGTTTAAGTTCACTTCTTCGAAACCATATCTAATTATTACTTCCATCGCCTCTGTTCCATAACCCTTTCCCTGAAATTCTTTTTCACCAATCATGATTCCAACTTCTGCAGATCTGCTTTTCCAATCGATATTATGTAGGCCACAATTTCCAATGAGTTTTTCTGGGTTATTTTCATCAGTAATTGTAATAGCAAAGACAATTGTATCATTTCGATTCTTTAGGTTTTCAATCCAATCCTCTTCCATCATCCGAGTCAGAGGCATATAGAGAGCCAAATACTGTGTAATTTCGGGATCATTTAACCATTTAAGATATGATTCAATATATTCTCTTTTAACAGGTCTAAGAGTTACACTTTCTCCTTTTAACATAAATGAAAAAATCTGTTTTAGCATAAAAAATTAACTAAGAATATTGAAATTTAAAAAAGTAAGAAAAAAAAGACCCTTTAGAAGGTAATGCCATAACTACGGGCTATATATTTTACAAACTCAAATGAAACAATGCAAATTAATGAAATCAAGAAACATATTAGCCAATCCATACCTGTTAAAAACATGAACATAAAGTTAATTCCCGCTTCAGCAAGTGCTACTTGAACACCAGGAATATACATGAGCATAATAAAGAGAGCAAACAAGAATCCGATAATCAGATACATTCTTTTATTACTATCTTCTATTAAACTCCTAATTAATGTTTTATTTGGACGTCTTATCTGAAATATTAAGAATGATTCACAAAAAAACAACGTAACCATCAGCATCGTTAGAGTTTTTGCTTCTTTTAATATAGGATCTGTAAGAGGAAGTCCTCCATAAAGATATGAATCATTAAAATCACCAAATTCTACATTTTCAGAAAAAACGGGATATATATCACTATAAGCTAAAAAATATACAATAATCATGCTAATAGCAAGTAGAATCCCAAATAAAAACAATAAAATGATGGTATTTTTAGAAAGAATCTCTTCTGAATCTCGTGGTTTTTCCTTCATTACATCTTTAGATGTTGAATCAAATGTAAGAACCAATCCTGGGAACATATGGAGGGTAATTGATAAAAATATCCATTGCCAATTGAAGGGTGATTCAGGATCGACCCAATATGGTAAATCGAAAATAATTGCTAAAATGAATTGAACAATCCCTTCAAAAACATTGATACAAATATAAAAGAAAACCACAGCACGAATTCTGGCAAATATACCTCTTCCGTGATGAATACCAGTTACTATTGAATTAAATGAATCATCTGAAATTACCATATCTGATGCTTCTTTAGCTACATCAGTTCCAGCGATACCCATTGCCACCCCAGCATCGGCCATATTTAGCGCTAAAGCATCATTTACCCCATCTCCAGTCATTGCAACTACT
Organism: Promethearchaeota archaeon; assembly: GCA_048941385.1. Classification (GTDB taxonomy): domain Archaea; phylum Asgardarchaeota; class Lokiarchaeia; order Sigyniarchaeales; family SOKP01; genus Loki-b32. Next base: position 8,845 of record JBHLNR010000129.1, on the reverse strand, counting down.
TTTTTCTGCTCTTGATAATTTTCTACAATATCTTCTTTATGTTCAGGTGACACTCGAGCAAAAACACGGATTTTGGAAAATTCCTCATATGAATTAATATTATTCACATCTTTCCCTTCTGCTACAATATCACTTTCTTCAGTTATAATTGAAATTTGGGAGGCAATAGCTCTTGCAGTTGCAGGTGAATCTCCTGTGATCATTACAACATCTACTCCCGCTTCATGACATTGTTCCACTGAAGCTTTCACACCCTCTCTTGGAGGATCCAATATTGTCACAAAACCAATAAAAGTTAAATCTGATTCACTTACTTTTCTTCCTTCTTCACCTTCAGGAGGGATCTCATTCATTTCTTTATAACATAAACTTAATATTCTATATCCTTGTTTTGCATATAGGTTGACAATCTCCATGACTTTATCTTTGATTTTAGAATTTAGCTCAATTTCTTTGTTTTGATATATGATTTTTTTACATAGAGGTAATAATACTTCACTTGCTCCCTTTGTAAAGGAAACATAAACGTGATCTCGCTTATAGAGTTTTGACATTCTTTTTACAGAGGAATCAAAAGGGTATTCGGTTATAGATTCATATTCATCAAGAAGATAATCGCCCATTCCCTTCTGAAACAAAACCATTAATGCCCCTTCAGTAGGAGAACCAATTACATCCCAGTTATAATGTGTTTTCCCAGCAATCTGAAGTTCATTTTTAACAAGCGCAGAATTATTGTTTAGAAAGCCTGAAGTTAATAATAATTTAAGATAAGGAAATTCATCTATATGTTTCACATAGGAAGGATTCTTAGGATCATCCATTAAAACGATCTCACCCTCAGGGGAGTATCCCCCTCCTGTGATTCTAAAGATTGAGCCGTTTGTCCAAACATGTTGGACAGACATTTGATTCTTAGTAAGTGTCCCTGTTTTATCCGAGCAAACAACGCTTACACGACCTAAACTATCAACAGAAGCTAAATTTCTTATAATTACGCCATGATGAGCCATTGCAAGAACTCCTGTGATTAAGACAATGGTAACTAGTAAAGGAATATTGATTGGCATTAAATCTAACGCAGAATTTAAGCTCTCAACAATTTCCAGTCTTTCAAATCCACTTGCTATCCATATTATCATTAATGTAATAAACCAAAATATAAATACAGCTAGTCCTAACCATTTGCCAAAATTATTCATCTTTTTGCGAATTGGGATTTCACTAGTTCCAGCCTCTTCCAAACCATGAGAAATCTTACCAATCTCAGTCTCTCCACCTGTTTTAACAACAATTGATTTTCCTGTGCCAGTTGTAACATAAGTTCCATAAAATATCATGTTACTGCGTTCTCCTATAGAGATCTGTTCTTTTTTAAATGCATTTCCTTTTTCTAATTTTCTAACAGGTTCAGATTCTCCTGTTAATGAAGCTTCATTTACTACAAGGTTAAATGATTGTATTATTCTGGCATCTGCCGGAACTTTGTCCCCCTGTTCTAAAACCAATAAATCTCCACGAACGATCTCCTTTGTAGGAACCTCAGTTTTCTGCCCATCTCTTATAATTGTTGATGTTGGAGCAGTGAGTTCTCTTAAAGCCTTTAACTTTTTAGTCGCCCGATATTGTTGAACGATAGCAACTAAACAATTAATGAATACGATTCCTAGTGTTAGGGCTATGAAAGTTAGATTACCTTCACCTCCAAAAAGCCAAGCTAAGAATAATATGACGGCACCAATAAGGTATATAACTATTAACCAATTAAATAACGGTGCTAAGTATATCTTAATAAATCCTTTTGATACTTTTGGTATTTCATTTAATCCAAATTCCAATAATCGACTAGAAGCCTCTTTTTGACTTAAACCCTTAGTAGGATCAGTCTGAAGTTTTTCATAAATTTGGTCTAATTCAAGGTTATAAAAATCTTTTTCTGTAGATTCCATAGTGAGTCTACCTATATCAAAAATATATTTAAGAGATTAATGAATTCAAATTACTATTCAATATAATAAATAACGTATAATAATCATGCCTTTTAATATTACTTTTTTTTTGAAAAATGGGTGCTTAATCCCAATTTTGTTTTAGTTCTTTTCGAGTTATATTGAAAATATTATCGTCAGCTAATAGAATGAAATTACGGCATTTCTTTTCCCAAGTTCTTGTTTTAACATTATGCTTAAGACTTATATTTAAGTCGAACCCACAGAGCTCTTCACACATTAAGTATCAAAAATTTTCTTCAAATCTTTTAATGAATCTTACGGCTTTTAACTATCTTTTAATTCTAATAATTTTACCTTAGAACATTTGATAACATTTGTTTGTGCAGAATTGCAATTGTCTACTATAAATTTAAAAGATAGTTAATACGATATTAAATTACCTTGAATTCCAGGTATTTAGAAATATATTTCCCGTTTTCTTGCCATATTTTTGTAAATTTCAATTCCAATTATCCCTGGTAATGCAAATACAATACAAATTAACCAATCTGTAGCACTAAGGAACATGAAATTAATTTGTAAATCTAAACCAAAGACATCATTGATATAATAATTAACTGAATAAGAAAAACAGATATAAAGTATATGTATTGCCAAGGTAAATAAACAAACAATTAGTAATATATTATTACGTTCTTCTTTTAGACTCTTTAATAGAGACATATTTGGTCGTCTAAAGGTCCAAATGAAATTTGTTTCAATAATATATAAGGTTGTAATAAACATTGTTCTTGCTTTTTGAGCAACTAATTCCTCAGATGTTGATCCTGGGATTATGTAACTAATATGTGGATTAAGATTCCAGTCATTCAATGGGAAGAACCCTCCTAAAGTCATCTGAAGCACCAATATTAAACCCAAACCCATTAAAAAAGCCTGAACTAATAACATTATCCACATATTCTTATTCAATATTTGCTCTTCATCTCTTGGTGCTTCATGCATAATGTCTTTAGGATGGGAATCAATTACTAACGCTAATGAGGGAAGCGAGTGCACAATGCCAAAAATATAGATGTGTTGCCATTCGGAACTAACAAGATCAAAGGCAGGTAAAAATTCATATGCGAAAAAAATTGTTGCTTCCATAATATTTAAACATATAAAGAAATAGATAATGCTTCTAATTTTCGCAAAAAGACCTCGACCAATACGCACTCCCCTCTCGATTGAAGTAAAATTATCATCTGAAATAACCATATCAGCAGTTTCTTTTGCTACATCTGTTCCTGTTATCCCCATGGCAATACCTGCATTTGCTAATTTAAGAGCAAGAGAATCATTTATTCCATCTCCAGTCATAGCGACAACATGATCTTCTTGTTGATAATTTTTAACAATTATCTCTTTATCTGAGGGTTCTACTCGAGCAAACACAGACGCTTTATCAAAATCTTTTTTATTAGTGTCTTTAATTTCTTTACCTTTGATAATTTTATCTCCTTCTTTATAAATACCCATCTGAGAGGCAATGGTTTTTGCTGTAGCAGGATGGTCTCCAGTTATCATTATGACTTTTATATCACCTGCTTGGCACTCCTCTATTGCTTCTTTCACTCCAATCCGAGGGGGGTCCATGATTGAGATAAATCCTAAAAATGTCAAATCACTTTCAATTTCTTCTCTTTTTGGATTATATATTTCAGATAATTTTTTATATGCGATAGCTAATATCCTATATCCTTGCGTTGCTTGTGTAGTAATCTTTTCCATTAAATTGTTTTTAAGGTCATCATTAAATTCATCAGTATTACCATTATGTTGAAACTTAGTAGAAATGTCTAGTATTTTTTCAGGAGCACCTTTAGAAAACACAAAAACATTCTTATTATCACCATTTAGTTTATAAATTGAGCTCATAAGCTTCAATTCGGAACTAAATGAAAATTCCTTAACCAATTCATAACCTTTTCGTATATCATATGGAGTATATCCCGCTTTTTCAGATAGTACTAATAATGCGGCTTCAGTAGGTGATCCAAAAGCTCGTCTTACTGCCATCTCTTTTTTGCCACCTACTCTTACTTTAACATCTTCAAAAACCAACCGAGAGTTATTATTCAAGACCATTGATTCTATAAACAAATAGAACGTTGAATTATCCTTTAAATCAACAGGGTTTCCATCCATAGAAATTTGTCCTTCAGCATCGTAACCTGAACCAGAAACATCAAATTCCTCATTATTAATCCAGAATTTTTCTACAGTCATTTCGTTTTTTGTAATTGTACCTGTTTTGTCTGAACAAATTATTGAAACCCGACCTAGAGATTCGATAGCAGATAAATTCTTTATGATTACTCCGCTTTGAGCCATATTTAATACTCCAGTAATTAAAACTAATGTAGTTAAAAGTGGCAAATTAATCGGGAGAACATTTGTAGCTCTTAAAATAGAACGGACAAGGGCACTACTTATTTCAGAGGTAACGAAATTTCCTTCATAGGCAAGGGTTGCTAATTTATAGAAAATTAGCATGTATAAATTGATCAGAACTATTATTCCAAGGATATATCCTAATCTATTTAATTTCCGTGTTAATGGAATGTCTTCAATACTTCCCATCTCATTTAAAGTAGTAGATATTTTACCGATTTCAGTATTCACACCGGTATTTGTAATTAAAGCTTTTGACCTGCCAGTATTTACGTATGTTCCCATAAACACCATATTACTTTGTTTTTGAATGGGTAAATCAATTTCTTCCAGAGATCTATTAGATTTTTCTACAGGTTCACTTTCTCCCGTTAACGGTGCCTCATCGACAGTAAAATTAATGTGATTGATAATTCTGCCATCAGCGGGTATTTTATCTCCTTGTTCTAATAAAACTATATCACCAGGTATTAACTCTCTGTTTGGGATTTCTAATTGTTCCCCATCCCTTAAAACTGTAGCTTTTAGCGCAGAAATTTGTTTTAAAGATTCTAACGCTTTCTGAGCTCTAAACTGTTGGATAATAACAGTTGCAGAGTTTATTCCAAATACTGTGAATGTAATAACTACTTCACCAGGGGAACCTAAAATGACAACAGCAATTCCTGTAATGAGAAGAATTATTATTAGGAAATTAAAAATTGGTGCAAGATATATCTTCCAAATTGATTTTTTAATTTTTGGGAGTTCATTATACCCTGAAATCAGATGTCTCTCTCCTAGATCTGAAGATTTAATTCCTCTGTCTGGATTAGTGTTAAAATCTTTTATTAAATCTTCAATTGACCTACGATAATATGCTTCACTTGAACTTTTTTGTATAGACATATTGAATACAATTGGTATAACAAGGATATTTTAAATACTTAATTTTATTGATCCAAGATATTAATATTATGAAAGAATTATGTTTTAAATTCTTGAGGATCTCCCAAGATATCTTTAAGTAAATGATATTTCTTTCTAATTGTAGTACTAGAGAATTTACTATATTTTTCAATAAGGCTTTGAGTAAAAATCTTCTTATTCTCTAAAGACTGTCCAACATAATAGATTAATCCTGCAGTAAATGCTTTATAATTTAGATTTTGAATTTGAGAGTAAGGTATTATTTGGAGGATCTTATCAGCAACTAACAGCATATTGATTTTAATCTTTTCAAATTCTGATTTGGTTTGAAAAAATTCTTGGATCTCTTTGTATGGAATACTATTTATGTCCTTTTGAAAAACAATCTTTATTCTATTTTTAATATCCTTTTCTATTGCAGGAGCATCCTTTCTCTTATCTAACATTTTTTCGGTTCTTTTTACCTTTGCCATGGCATTGGATAACATTTTCTTATTGATTTTATGTCCTAATTCCTTAGAAACTTCAATGAATTCTTCAATTCGGATATTAGTTGTATCTTTTATTTTCAACCAAATAATAGCAAGAAAGATAATTACCATATTTTGATAATTATGTCTGTGATATTTATTATAACGTAAGTAGCGGTTTTTAACCTCAAGATATTTGACATTATCAATATTTAAACCTATACCATGACTTTTTAGTAATTCAATCGTCTTCTTTTGTTCTGAAAAATCAGACTGGTAATCTCGGAACCATTTTTCAAGCGTTTTAATTCGCTCATATTTCTCACGAATGATAGGATCTTGTAAGGCTTTTGAATCACTAACACGAATACGCCGCTCGTAGTCTCTTTGCGCATCTGAAAAATATTCACCATAAGATTCTATATTATCAGAAGCTAATTTTTCTTCCAAGATTAATCCACAATCTTGACATATTAGCTCTCCCCCTTCTTGTTTTACGTTACTATGAGGACAAGGTGAGTCTTCCATATTCTGTTCCTTATTACTTCTCAAAAAAAAATCATTTGGTTTCTATTATTTACAATACTATTGAATTTTCTTAAAAACAATAAGATTAATAATTTTTATAAATTTCAAAAACAATAATAAGTAAAAATATAATTGCATAAAAAATTTGTTCTTATGTTTGCAGTATAAACTGAGATGGTAAGAATGGAACATAGAAAAGTTGTTAAATTCCTAAAAATAATTAGTTATATTTTCATAAGCATCTCTTACGTTGAAATTAGTTTTTTGTTAGCCTTTAATTTTATTGAGTTTAATTATTTAGAGATAGATCCAATTCTTTTATCAGATTTTATCTATGGTTCTACTTATATTTCATTAACAGGGACTGTGTTATGGATCTTTTTGATTATTGCAACAATTTGCTTTTTGGTGTTAGGATTATATATCTTCAAGACAATTAGATCCAATAAAATAGCAAGTAGATCGTTAGCAAAACTAATGGTTGTAATTGGAATGGTAGTATTAATAGGAGCTCTTGTCAAAATGAATTTCTTAGTGCTCTTAGGCAAAATAAATGTTTCTACCATTTATGGATCAATGCCTTTTCAAACTACTTTATATGATTTTGATATTACATCGATTACTCCCGCAGTTTTTTGGATTTATTTCATCTCAGTTAATTGCGCCTTAATGATTGCTGGATTAGTGGTAACTGGTATAGGAATTAAGTGGTCTCTATTAATAGAAAATCCAGAAGCATAAAAATAATAAAAAGAGAGAAATGTAAAAATTAATCTTTAAGTTAATTTACTCTTAATTTGTTTGGCACGACTTCTTAATGTGACCTCAGTAATCTTTGCGATATCCGCTACTTTTGATTGTGTCTTCCTGATAGAACCATTTTTCGCCGCTATATATATACAAGCAGCAGCCAAACCCTTTGGATCTTTTCCTGTTCGTTTTAATCCATTTCTTGAAGCATCTTTTAACATGTTAATAGCTTCTTTCTGAATCTGAATTGGTAGGTTTAATTCATTTCCAAAACGAAAAACTAATGATTCTGCAGTAATAGGTTGATATCTAAGATTTAGTTCTGGTAAAACTTCTCTAATTATCATCGCAAGACTTCTATGGACGGTTCTTCTTGGTGTTAATGAAGCTTCACAAACCTCATCTAATAAACGAGGGAAATCATGAACACGAATCGCAGCGTATAATGACCCCGCAATAAATCCATTAATCGAACGCCCCATAGTTAACTTTTTCTTTGCGACTATACTATATACTTTCCAAGCAGTTTCAGCTATATATTCAGGAATATTAAGCTTAGATGTAAGCATTTTTAGTTTGGGTTTAGCTTCCCAAAAATTTCTCTCAATACTGGATATAAGTGAGTTTTGAATTTTTGAGAGCCGAGAAAAAAGAGCTTGTTCTTTCGCACCTATACTCTTGCCTTTAGAATCAGTTTTGGTATTGGGCAACATAGTACGCGGTCCAAAATCCCTCCATCGCGGTTCGGTTCTACGGCGGTTCTGGATTTCTTCAACCGTGTATGCTCTTCTTTCATTTCCTACGAAAGTTCTTTCAAAAATTAATCCACAGTTCAAACACACTTTATTACCATCCCGAGCCTCAACGAATGGATTATCACAACAATAAGTATGAGCTGGTAGGTTTTCATCGACTTTATCATTAAAATAACGGTTACGATATTGTTCATTCATATTTTCTCACAAAATATTGAATAAAAGAAAAATACGGTGATTCTAATATCACCAGAGTGATATAATTAGGTGATAATAACGTGATGTAATATGCATACATCTAGTTGTATATTTAAATCTATGTCTCAATTGAAATTTTTTATAATGATTTTATGAAAATGTCAAGGTTTTTTCTTCATATTATAAGATTTTTTCTCTGTTTTCAAATTATCTAGCTATAAAATCAATTTTTTGTAAAATAATTTCAATTTTAAGATATGATATAGTTTAGATTTAGACGATTTAAGATAATAATAATATAATTTCAAAAATTATTGTTTATAATGAAAATCGCTAGAATTAATGTTGATACTGAAAAAATACACTATGAAGATATTTCACAAAATTCAAAATATTTTTTATTAGGTGGTAGAGGTTTAAGTTCTCAAATAATTAATGATGAAATACCTCCTTTGTGTGATCCTTTAGGGAATGAGAACAAACTGATATTAGCTACAGGATTACTTACTGGAAGTCCTTTTCCATGTTCTGCTCGTACATCGGTGGGTGCGAAAAGTCCATTAACCAATGGTATAAAAGAAGCGAATGTTGGAGGTCGTCCTTCTATAATGTTAGCTTCTCATGAGTTTAGAGCAATAGTTCTAGAAGGAATATCATCAACCCTGAAATTTATAATTGTAGATAAGGGGGAGATAAATTTCGAATCAGCCGAGGAGTATAAAGGATTTGGTAATTATAAGCTTCATAAAGAGTTATATCAAAAATATGGTGATAAAATAGGGATATATTCTATTGGACCTGCTGGAGAATACTTGATGAAATCTGCCACTGTAGCGACTAATGATTT
>JBHLNR010000128.1:0-11386 GCA_048941385.1 Promethearchaeota archaeon | reverse complement strand
TTAATGTCTATTATTCCTGGACTTATTGAATATCCTTTTATGAGAGGTGAAAAAGGTGAAAAACAAAAGGAAATAGCTAAATTGATGGATAAATTATTCGATGAGTTGAGCTTTTTGACTCAAAGTAATTACAATGTATTTTTAGAGCAATTTAAGACCCGTAATCCTATAGATAGAGTTGTTCCTGTGGAAGAAGAAATCGAACCATATCAAGATGTAGTTTTACCCTATGAAGTCAGTAAAAGAATTATAGAAAGAAATGATATTATTAGTGTTAATCATTGCTATTGTAGAAATTGGAAAGATAATTTACAAGAACCATGCAAATTAGAAGGTCCTGAATTAGGTTGCTTATCGTTTGGAAGATATGCTCAATTTCTTATAGAACACAATTTTGGTAAGTCAATTACTAAAAAAGAAGCATTGAAAATATTGAAAGAAGCGGAGGATGATGGTCTTATACACAAAGCTATTCATCTGAAGAATCCTGGTCAAGAAGAGGATACTTTATGCAACTGTTGTGATTGTTGCTGTCAGTTTTTTTTACTTTATAAGCGAGGAATATTCCCTTTTCATACATTGACTTACTATCTAGCAAGAGTGGATGAAAGAAAGTGTAAAGGGTGTGGAATTTGTGCTCAAAAATGTGCAATAGAAGCGATTGAGCTAATAGATAATCTTTCTATTACCAATCTTGATAGATGTATAGGTTGTGGGTTATGTGCTTATCATTGCCCTGAGAACGCTAGAACATTAGAAAGAACAGGACTTAGAGAAGTGTTTATCCCTCCTACACAAATAGTTTAAATTAATTAGCTTTTAACTTATCTTGGTTTTTATTTGTATACTCATTTTTGATGAATTGCAGTGATACAGATTTTTAGGGTTTAAAAAAGTGAATAAGATTAGCATTTTGGGAGGAATGTCTTATGAATCCACTATAAAATATTATGATTTAATTCTTCATAAGTATTTTAAAACATTATTCAAATTTTTTTGTATACTCTTTTATATTATCAGGAGGCCAGGCTTTAGGAGTGCTACCATTTCGAGTGTATCGATGATCACATCCTGAAGCACCGTTTGCGATGGTTTTGGTACGTGAAAGTCCATATCCTAGAACATGTGCATGAGCAAAATCAAGAAGACATGCAAAAGGTGCATATTTCTCTGCTCCTAATTTCTTATATGCTTTAAGAATTCCACATTCAGAAATGTTCAAGCCAAAATCAAATTCTTCATTAGTACCATCTACGAATAGCATAACCCAATCATCGGGATATTTCTTTTTCTGAGAGTTCTTACAATATCTTTTTAGAGTTTTAATATAGAATTCCCCAAACATTACTTCTGATAAATCTCCTCCACTCCTTTTTGCTCTATCCATTTCCATTTTTGTTTCTCTTTCTTTATATCTGTTACTAAATTCCCCGATTTCTCGATATGTATATCCTTCCTTTTCAAGGTTGCGAAAAATTACCAGTAGTGATACTTTACTTGTGAGAGTTGAAATGAATGGGTTTCTACCCCCTCCGATGTCAGTCATTTGAATAATCATATCTTCATACTCCTTCCTCATTTGATTGATCAAAGCTTCGGATTTTGACTTATTGAATCTTTCCATTAAAATATCTTTAGAAATTTCTAATGTTAACTCAAATTGTTTCATTAAACTTGCTTTATTTGTGGTATAATAATTTTTAACATTCTTATCTAGCATTAGATCTCATCAATTAAAATTGGATTACTTTAAATCAAGAAAACCTAATTATTAAATCTAATTTCAATTTTTAGCAATTAGTTCTCTTTTTATTAGATGTTTGCAAGGTTTTTTAGTTTTCAAATGCTATTAATTATATTAAAAACAATAAGGTAATTCTTTATCGGACGCTTTAAACTTACAACAGTCAAATTCAAGGATCTTGCTCCTATTATATTAGTTATGCTATTGTTATTTGTATCGATAGCATGTGCTAATATGCTTATTCCAAGCTACGCAGTTATTAGAGACGAGTTTAATATTCCACAAGCATTAATAGCTATTCCTGATGCTTTTTTTGTTTTAATTAGTGCATTATTTGCACTTCTCTGGGGATATTGGGCTGATAAAATTGATAGGGGTAAAGTATTGGTGGCTGGTGCATTTTCTTGGACAATAGGGATGGTTTTAACAGCATTCTCACCATCATATTTATTATTGATAATTTCAAGAGTATCAAGCGGTGCAGGATTAGGATGTGTTCTGCCTGTAGGCTACTCAATTATTTCAGATGCTATTCCGGCTGAAGAAAGATCTGGTTGGTTTGGAACATTAGCAATTCTAAGTTCAATTTCTAATGGAGCAGGTCAAGGACTTTCTTCATTCTTAGGTCCTATATTTGGTTGGAGATTTCCTTTCATATTATTAGCTTTTATCAGTGTAATTGTAATAGTTGTACTTTTTTTCGTAAAAATCCCTCAAAGAGGTGCAGGGGAGGATGAATTATTAGATCTTGTGGAATTGGATCTAGAATATAGCTACAGGATTTCTAAAGAGGACTTAGGTATTATAGTAAAAAAGAAAACAAATCTTTATCTAATAATACAGGGCTTTTTTTCAATTATACCTGGTACTGTTCTTGTGTATTTTACTACATCTATGTTAATTTCTGATTTTTTTAACGAAATCCCCTCTGAAATACAATTACAAACTGCTACTATCTTTGCGGGGATGATTGGTGTTGGATATATTCTAGGAAATGCTGTGTTCGCTCGTTTAGGGGATATATTATTTCGTAAAAATAAAAAGAATAGGGTTAGATTAGCAACTTTTTGTTTGATCCTTTCAATCCCATTTGCTTTAATTTTACTTATTTCATTACAACCAATAAGTACGAGTAGATTGGATATAGTATATCCAGTACCTCCTGACACAATCCCTACAGATGAACTATGGACTTACATATTCAGAACAATTGGGGCGATTTTTGATGCGTACCCTACATATATAATTTTTTTCATTTTTGCTTTAATGGCTTCAATGTTAGGTGCAGGACCAGTTGCAAATAGAAATGCTGTTATGATTGATGTAAATATGCCTGAACATAAGGGTACAGCGGCTTCCTTTTTTAAACTCTCAGAACAAATCAGTAAAGGAGTAACTTTATTAATATCTTATACTCTCATTTCTCTACTTGGAAGTGTCTTCAATATGCTATTTTTTACAATATTCTTCTGGCTTCCAGCAGCTATATTATGGCTTCTTGCTAGTATAAGCGTAGAAAAAGATATGACTTACAAATCAAGAATTTTATCAGAAAGAAAACAGGTTAGTTTAATTGATTATATCTTTGAGGTCGAAATTCAGATGGATCGAGCAATTCAAAAAGTTCAAGATGCAAGATATTACATTCATACAAATCAAGATAAATTCAATAAATTATTAGAGGACGCATTAAAAATATTTAAATTCTGTGAGCGTGAAGGAGAATCTCGAAGTATTACAAATATAGAAAAAAAAGCGCATATAATGTATCTAAGAGTTCTTTTAATTAAGCATGAAATCAATAATATATTTAAAAACCTTAAGGAACCAAGTCTCACAGAAGATGATATCACTCTTTTAAAAAAGGAACTAAGTAGGAAATCTATTATTATTAGTGAATGGGAGAAAAGTACATTTGGAGAAATTCAAACTTATTATGAAGATGCGAGTCTCAAAATTATTGAAGCACGACTTAATCGCAAAAAACATCTAATAAAAGGTTTAGATAAAATATCAGAAGCAATTCAAATTTATGAACGGATAAAATATTTATTAAGTGAACGTCTTGAGATTGTAGAAGAAAACCAAGAATTATCAATAGAAGAAACTATTATTAGAGATAAAGAACAAGAATTATACAATAAATGTCTCAGTTCTTTAAACGCAACAATCAAGTTAAAACAAGAGATAGAATCTGCTTTTAACCAATTAAAAGAAAAAGGGGTTCAAGAAGAAGATTTAACAAAGATATCAGATCTAACTCAAGAATATGATGTAGATCTCTATGATGTGATAGTAGATACTTTTAAACAAGATGATGAGACCAAAAAGGCGCTTATAGATATATTAAAAAAGATAGATGAAATTTTCAGCCAATATGATAATTGGAAAGAAGTAGATCTTACTGTTTTTTAATACATATTAATTATTGAACTCCAATCTTAAGATTTCTTGCATTTGAAATCGTTCAACTACTGATAGTTCATGAGATTGTTTTCCAATCCGATCTGTATAATCTCCGAATTCTTTTTCAAAACATAAGTTTATTAAGAAAATTAAGCAATTTCTAACTCTTAAAGCGTTTGAAATATCGTCTTCGAGATCTTTCATTAACTTAACAATAACCTTATACCTCGCAATATCAGAATTGCTATTTGCTTTTAAGATTTTATCGAAACAATCGTCCATTTTTAAGAAAAATAATTGAATTTTTTATCCAATTATTCACTATCTCTAATTCTTTAGCTTTTACATGAGGAATCTTAAATTTAAAGGTATCTATATTCATTTTTTTCCTGAGATAAAAGGAACATGTCAAATTTTCCCGTGATAAAAAGGAATTCTCTCAGGTGTATGTAAAGTGAATTAAATCTTAATTCTGTATTTTTTTATGCAATAGTTACAATGGAAACACAGCTATATTATCCCAATCTTTTAGTAAATAATTCAAATCATGAATCGGTGTTCCATTAACAACGATTTCTATTTTTTCTCTTTGATGGGAAAAATTATATTTATTTAATGCAGATTTAATAGTACAACCTTCTGGTAAATCCATTATTGCTTCAATAGGACCAAATTCTCTTATTCCTTCGTGAATAGTGATCTTCACATAAATGGTTTTTATTTTTGTAATCTCTAAAAACATAATTCCCATCCTTCTCGGGAAGATTCCTACGCGATCTCCTTCTTTAACAAGTTTTCCAGCACCACTATAAATACCATTGACAAAAATATGACTAATTTCACTCTCATCTATGTTCAATTGATTAAGGATGTCTAATACTGAACGTAAGCCACTAATTTCTATAGTTAGAGTATTAGGAATTCCTCCAGAATTTTTTTTAAAAGAAATTTTGTCTCGTAAATCGCCATACAATTTCACAGATATTGACATACTATAGAATCCCCTTCACAAAACTATATCAAAGATGTCTTAGTCTTAATTTAAATCTTTCTCTTATTAGGTCAAAATAAAACAACTATTAGGATTAGAAAATATACCATAAAGTATTTTTAGGGACTTACTTCTAAACTTTCTACAAAGCTGTCAATTGCTTGCTCTAAATCAATTATGTCATCTACTTCTTTAATATCACTAGAAGCGAGTTTAGCAAGAAACTCTTTTAATAATTTTTCTTTATTTTTATCAGTTGGAAATAGTAAACTACTCTTATAATGTTCCCAATCTAAAATATTCGTAAAAATTAGGAATAAAATCTCAATATGAGAATACTCAACTAAACTTAATAATTTTTCTTTCGTAATCATAATCTTAGTATGATCCTTGTAGAAATCTGATAAGTCATCATAGTAATTTGTTAATCTAGCTATGTTGTCCAGTTGTGAGCGTAATGCTGCTTTGTTTATTGGGCTTTCTTCATCTTTATACATAATATCAAAATAATTCATTATGAAGTCTTTAAGCTTCTGAAGTTTGGTTTGGAACACGCGCGTCTTTACTATGCGCTCAAACATAGGACTTTCACGATCCTGGTAGAATTTTAATTCAAATTTGACGATATCGAGTATATCGAAGAAGAGCTCGCGTATATCGATTTGCTCAGCCATTATCTCACCGCTTTGGTTATTCTCCTTAAAGTTTATAATCTTTCCAAAATTCTCCTCGCATTTTGAAAAAATTTTAGGGATGACAATTCTAATTAAATTTTAAGATATTTATATTTTATTTTATTTTAAATTCTATTTTATGTATAAGACATGGGAATACCTCTTTAAAAACATATAGTTAATAGAATATAGTGCATATGAAGCATTTGAGAGAGAAAGAAAGGGTAAATCTGACAACTAGAGCTTAAGGGAATTCTTCGGCGGTTTCGCGTTCTATATTTCCTTCTTGCAATACTTCATAGTAATCAGTGCAGTACTAAGTCTTTCGCACAGGGTTGTAAGTCATGTATTTATCGGATTTAAAACACACAGGGTAGATTATAATCGATTCATTAATCTGTTGATCAAGTGTTTGAAGTTCCCGACTTAATATCCCAATCTGCTCATGTAGAATCTCGTTATCTCTTCCAGGATTCTCAAAAATATCTCTACTGATTAGACTTTTCTTATCAAGCAATTTATTTTCGATGGATTTATGAGCTTCCAATATTAGATTTCAAAAATTATTCCTAATTTTTTTCAAGTGTGGATTTTTTATTATAATCGTTCTTTTTTTTTTTCACGAGCATCATAACCTTAAGTATTTTTGCGTATTAGGCATATAATAATATGGAAATTACACTATTTAAATCTTTTCAGGGTGCTGCTTTTTCAAACTGTCAGTATTCTCTTTATATTTTCATTTGAATAGGTCTTAAGGTAAATGATATGCCATATATGGTGGATAGGAAATTCAAATAACTTTTATAAATCTCTTAACATTATCTTAGACTCTTAATGGAAAAGTGCGATCGGGAACAATGGGTTCAAAAATTCTAGTAAAAATTGAAGTTTTCTTCCTTCTTGCTACTAATTTTTTATAAATAATTGCTTTTAGATGGATTTTTATTATACGGATTGGGCTCCGAATCATGAAGCTTATATCATCTTGAGGAGCTTGCCTTAATTTTAAGAAATTTGAGAAGAAATTCTTAGCTTTTTGTTGAGATCTTGATTTTTCAAAGGAAATGAAGCGTTCAGTTATCTTTTCCAGTGTTTCAGAATCTCTAAAACAGTAAAAGTTTGATGCTTTTAATGCCCATTTTATTGCGGTTAATTGATATTTGGTTGGATCAAGAGTCTTAAACAATAATATGAGAATTGAAAAAATAGAAATCATGAGATTCATTATTGTACTTTTTATCATTTCGATAAATGTGATTTGTATTTTTGGTCTTATTTTTTCTTTTAAATCATCGCCATATAAAGTTGTACTGTTTGTAAGTACATTTCCTAATACAATATTTCTTGGAGCAAAAACTGCAGAAAAGACCTTGTTTACTCGAAAGATTTTATGAAAATTTGCTTTTTCCCAATATTTAACTCTAGTTAAAAAATGACTAACAAATATGCCTGTTGTTTGTTGAATTACTCCTAAAATTTTCTTAGGTAATTTTTTATCAAATTCTCTAAATTTATGTTTAATTTCTAAGGCAATAAAATATTTTTCAATTTCTCTGATATGATGATTTGAAACTCTATTTTTGAAGATAATAAGCAAATCGCAATCAGATACTGCAGTAGCTTCTCTTTTTGCTCTTTGGCTACCAAATAAAAGTATTGATAAGATTTTATTTATTCCAACTTCCTTTCTAATAAGAATTAATATATCCTTAATATAATTACGTGATTGCTTGTTTATTGCGTCTAGATTGATTGATATCAGATCTTCTATTTTTTCTGTTCCCTTTATAATATGGGACTCATGCAATTCAAATCAATAGAGAAAATTAAATAATTTTTTCAAGAGCTTTTCTTAAATATTATCAACTAAGATTTATAAATATAATAAAAATGAAAAAATTATTTTTTTAATAATAAATAATCATTTATCAAGATTATAGGCAGTTTCAAATCCTTCATGTATTGCTTCCAACATAGTTCTTGGTTCTTTACTATCTCCAATATTAAACAATTTGTATGATGGATTCGTAGCTTTTACTTTTTCATAAAGATCAGTATTGCTTTTCACACCAGTAGCCAAAATAAATGTATCTATATTATCAAGTGTATGGATTTCTTCTTCCTGATCAGAGATCTTAATCTTATACTCAATTGATTTCCCCTTAAATTTTGTGATTTCTGCATTCATAATAGTGTTTATTTGCAACCTCTGTGAAATACCAATCAAATATCCCCTTGTAGTTCGTCCTACATTGGTAGCTAATCTAGGTAATACATCTATGACTGTGACATTTCGATTTCCTTTCAACCATCTTTTCATAATTTCTTCTTGGGGTATCAATTCATAAAAACTAAGGAAATGAGCAATATCAGAATTAATGGCTCCTAACTCAGCGGCCCAAATTGCTGTTTCTAAACCAGTTCCTCCCCCACCAACAACAACTACATTTTTCCCTACAACATGATCACCGGCTAAAGCTTCATCTGCAAAACATATATCACTTCCGTTTGATCCATCAATTCCAGGAATATCGGGGATAGAGAACTTTACTCCAGTTGCAAATATGACAGCATCCGGATTAAAATTATGGATAAATTCTGGAGTAGCTTCAGTCGCTAGTCTTAATTTTATATGGCGGTGACGAATTTGTGCTTCATAATAACTTAGCATTTCCGAGATGTTTCTTCTGCTATGTGGAACGGCAGCAACTTTCATCTGCCCACCTATAGATTCACTTTTTTCTACTATTGTTACATCATGACCCAATATTGCAGCAACTCGAGCTGCTTCAAGTCCACCAGGACCACTTCCAATGATTAAAACTTTTTGAGGATTATCGGTTGTCTTGCTTAAGTCAATATCTCCTTCTTTAGCAGTAATATAATTTCTCATACAAACTACTGACCTGCCTGAGAAGATAGTGTCAAAGCAACCCTGATTACAAGCCACACATTTCATAATATCCCAAAGTCGGTTTTCTTTCGCTTTAGTAGGTAAATCTGGGTCAGCGATTAGTCCTCTCCCCATACTAATTGCATCTACTCTTCCATCTCTTAGAATTTTCTCTGCAATTACTGGATCATTTATCCGATTTGCCATAAATACAGGGACATCCACTTGTTTTTTAATATTTTCACCGAGATATACATATGCTGCCTGTGGTACCATCATAGGAATTTGTGGAATTCTGGTTTCATGCCATCCTCCTGTCACATTTATAAATTCTATTCCTGCTTCTTCATAATGTTTTGAAAATATTGGACTCTGTGTCCAGTCATTTGAGCCTGGAACAAAATCGTCACCAGCAACGCGCATCCCTACTATCATTTTATCACCAACTCTCTTTTTCACCAGTTTAATCAATTCGATTGGATATCTTAGTCGATTTTCTAAAGATCCCCCATATTCATCGGTTCTTTTATTTATTAATGGGCTTAAAAATTGAGTAATAAGATATCCTGCGCTTCCGAGTAATTCAACTCCATCGAAACCAGCTTCTAGTAAACGTTCTGCGGCTAATGCGTGGTCTTCCTGTACTTGTTTAATTTCATCAATGGTTAATTCTCTAGGTACTAATCGTGTAAGGTTTGATCTCACAGCAGAAGCCGATACTGGATCTTTACCAGCATGATACGCGCCTGTATGCATTATTTGTCCCATAACTTTAGCACCATGGTTATGCATTTTTTCTGCAAATGCTGTAAATCCGGGAATATTTTTATCATCTCCGATATATGGTGTGCCTCCACTATTAGGGCTAATTCCTAATCCGCCAATTATAATCAATCCTGCTCCGCCCTTCGCCCGTCTATCATAAAAATTAGTGAAAACATCATTAATCTCTCCTTTAGGTGTGTAACCCAAACCTAGAGCTGGCATAACTATTCGATTTTTAATTTCCAAATCCCGAATTTTTAAAGGTTCAAATAATTTTATGAGTTTCATTTTTTTCACATCCATTTTTATAAATATTAAGTATTACTAACATTGAATTTTCAATGAGTTTTAAATCTTTTAATAAAACTTAAGGATTCTAGCTGTTTAAAAAGACTAATATTCAACAGCGATAGAATAGTATGAAGTACTAACGAAAATAAGAATCGGCACCTTTATCCTCTTGAGGAGGTTGCATAAAATGGTCTGCTTGTTTTTTAAATGACTCAAAAACATGCTCCATTTCTTTAATTTTTTCATTTAATTCCTTGAAATCCATATCTATCGAAAAATAGTCCTTGAGTAGGGAAACTAGTGCTTTTGATGAACGTGGATCTAATGTCATCATTGGCAATGGCAATGTCTCAGCTAACAAACAAATTCCTGGGGCAAAATTATTAGATCCCGCGTATGCAGGTAGTATTCCATTTGCACCTGAAATATAACCCCCTTCATATAGCTTTGTATTTTCAAATTCAAGAAATGTGTTAACAAGATTTTGATCTGTTCCACATATGTAGACTAAAGGAGAATCATGAACTATATCAGTGATCATCGCCCCTGTACTTAAATACATTTTGACTTTTCCCCCTGTAATTTTATCCATTTCTTCACAAAATATTTTTGAAAACTCAAAAACTCCTTCTGGGGTTTGAGGTTGGTTAGTTGCGGTTAAAATAAAGAAATCATTTCCATCTTCTTTTTCTGCTTGTTTATAGTATACTTGTGCAGTTGGAATTTCTAATGAACCTTTTTCAACAACTGATTTTGCAGGAAAATCGAAATATTGGATATTTAAAAATTCTTTTGCCTTGATTGAGTCTTTTATCGATGTTATAGCTAATTTAGCAACTAGAGCAATTCCAGGCCAGCCAATTAGTATAATTGGATTTTTGATATTTTCTGGTTCCAAATCAAACTTTTTTTCGATATTTATAAACATTTTTCTTGAGTTCCTCTCAATTATTCATTTAAGAATGAAAAACTTTCTCCACATTCAGGACAGAATTTCTTTGGAATTTTTATCTCATACCCGCAAAAAGGGCAATAAAACTTTTCCTCAACATGTTGTTTATCTGGTTGTATTTCTTGATATGGTACATTAGAAGTTCGAAGTAATGGTATAAATTCTGTACCTTCTGATTGATACTTTAACTGGTATTCATAACCTAGATCTTTTTTAGCTTTGGAAGAAGCGAATAAAGATGTTAGCAGACAGATAAATAATGGTGCAAGTAGGATATCAATCAAGCTTCTAAGTATCTGATACAGAATAATCATCACATAATTCCTTGTATCCGGTGATAACCATGAATTATAAAGATCTGAACTCGGGCTTAAGAATAAATCAAAAATTGAAACATATACGAATCGAACTCCGTAAATTATGATAACATTGATAACGAACGTAATTAAAATTTTCCAGAAATTTCCTTTAGAAATTCTACGAGCTTCTGAGATTGGTTTATCAACACCTTTCATATTATAAGTAAATACTGAAAAGATAAAAAAACCAAAAATTATAATTGCAGGGATGAATAACATAAAAAAACCTATTGGTAAGCACACTCCAATCAATAAAATAACAAGGAATATTTTCTTATTAAATGCTGATTTAAATGAATCTCGAAAAT
>JBHLNR010000309.1:0-2840 GCA_048941385.1 Promethearchaeota archaeon | reverse complement strand
GGAATTTTAATCTACTTTATAAAATTCCGTAAGCATTAATACCTATATTCTAAAATCTCCCTAAGTCTGATCCTTAACATTTAACTGTGTAAAACCCAATATTAAAAATAATATTGTAAAAATATAAAAAATTTTCAAGATTTAAAAATAGGGTTTAATCAATGCCGAGGTTTTCTAAAGATAGAGAAGAGATAAGATACATAATTGTCTACTGGCGATAGCAGGATTTTATAAACTATAAAGATAAAAATGAAAGATTATACTTTAAAAATTCTAGTATTGGGAGATCCTACTACAGGAAAGGAGGAACTACTTAAGAAATATGCTGCTCGTATTTTCCGAGAAGATAAAGAGTTGACTATAGGCGTTGAATTCTTAGCAAAAGAGACGGAGATTGATGGAAAACAAGGCAAATTGCAACTCTGGGATTTTAGAGGTGAAGAACGATCTCTACATTCCCTATACAGCAGAGGGGCGAATGGTGCATTTATTCTTTATGATATTACTGACTCAAAAAGTTTAAATTATGTACCTGAATGGCTTCAAATAATTAGAGAAAACACAGGAGATATTCCAATATTGCTAGTTGGGAACAAATTAGATATGGAACAAAATCGAGAAGTGTCGAAAGAGCAGATTGAGATATTGAAAAAACAGTATGATATTTCTTCATCAATCGAAATTTCTGTAAAAACAGGTGAAAATGTGGAAAAGATGTTTTTAGCGATTACAGAAATGATTTTGGAAAAAAAAGGAATAAAGATGAAAATTAATCCATTATGATAATTCTTAATACTCATTTATTTATATATTACTTAATTGTCTAATGACAATAGAATGTCCAACTTATGAAAAATGAATGAATATAAAATTTTTAAAATTAGTGTAATAGCAGATAAAGAAGAATCTATAGAATTTTTTGCACAAAATGTATTGCATGAAACTTTAAATGGGTATCGGAATACTACTGGTTATGATTTTCTAGTAAAGACGATTACCATTAATGAGCATAAAATTGCGAGGTTACAATTTTGGCTTTTATCTACCAAACAGATGGTTAAATCTCTTAGAAGTTCTCATTTGCGGGGTTCGTTGGGGATAATCCTAATTTTTGATACAACAGATAATAAAAGTCTAGAACTAATTTCTGAGGAGATCGCATTAGTAAGAAATGTAATTCCTGGAAGGCCTATTGTACTTGTAGGTATTAAACCAGATTTAAGAGCAAATCAAGAAATATTAGAAGAGCAATTAGAAGCCTTTAAAGAAAATCAAAATATATCAGATTCAATTTCTCTTGTTTCGGAAGAGGATATAAAAAATATGTATAAAATACTTATGAAACAGATTATGCCAGATGAATTTGATGAGAATTTTTTTAGTTTGGAACCAATAAGAATTACGAAACATGATTTAAAAGGCAAAACAGATAGAAAGAGCGCAAAACTCAGAGTTGAACGTCTTGAAAAAAGTCGAAGCGGTCGTTCTTTATGCTATATCGATCAGGATGAAATGATTAAATTAGGGCTCAATACGGGGGATATAATTGAAATTAGGGGTAAGAAAAAAACAACGGGTATTGCGGTTTCCAGTTCACCTGATAGAGGTAAGGGTATTATAAGGTTAGATGGTCTTCAAAGGCTTAATGCTGGGGCAACTATTGGGGAATTTGTCTCTATTAAATCAACAGATGTATATCCTGCTATTGAGATTGTCTTAACGCCTACAAGACCTAATATTGATTTAAAAAGGCAAACAGATGCAATTAAGAGCAAAATAATCGATAAACCATTAGTTATTGGAGATATAGTTGATGTATATGGAACATTCGTTCAAAGAGGAGATAATGATGACCCAATGTCTGATCTCATGAAAATGTTCCAGTTAGTTCCCAGAAAAAGGGCAACTTTAGGAACTTTAAGACTAATCGTTGATGATTTGAAACCATCAGATAAAATCGTAAAAGTAACTCGTGATACTTTAATAAAAGTAAATAAGCGGGTTGTGGTTTTAAATAAAGTAGGTGAAAAGGTTACATATAGTCATATTGGAGGATTATCTGATGAAATTCTTAAGATTCGAGAAATAGTTGAATTACCTTTAAAACATCCAGAATTATTCCAAAAATTAAGAATAACACCACTTCAAGGCATATTACTATACGGCCCCTCTGGAGTAGGGAAAACTTTATTAGTTAAAGCAATTTCACAAGAAACAGGACTAAATTTTATTAGTGTTAGTGGCGCAGAGATTTATGGTAAATTTTCTGGGGAGAGTGAAGGAAAACTTCGTGAAATATTCAGAAATGCAGAAGAAAATGCCCCATCTATATTATTTTTTGATAAAATAGATGTTATTGCTCCAAAAGAAGAGTTTCATACTGATAAATTGGATAGGAGAGTTATCGCGCAACTTTTAACTCTGATGGACGGACTCCGTGGTAGATGTGAAGTTATTATAATAGCAGAAACGAATAGAATTGATGATATTAATCCTGCATTACGGCGCCCAGGGAGATTTGATAGAGAAATCGAAATTAAACCACCTGATACTAAGGGAAGATTAGAGATTTTAAGAATCCACACGCGTGAAATGCCCTTGGATGAGGATGTTGATCTTCAATTAATCGCAGAAAGAACCCAAGGGTTTGTTGGGGCTGATCTTGAGGCTTTGGTAAAGGAAGCGGCAATTTTAGAGATGAAAGAAGTTTTGCCAAAAATAAAAGAAGATATATCTAATCTAGACGATGCTTTAGATGTACTTCAAATCAGGATGAAGCATTTTCTCACTGCCTTAGAAAGCATGAGACCTTCTACTCTTAGACAAAAATGAATAATATT
>JBHLNR010000308.1:0-2845 GCA_048941385.1 Promethearchaeota archaeon | reverse complement strand
ATTTTTTTCTTGAAATTTTTATATATAAAATTTTAGTAATATTATCAAACTTTTTATAAGGATTCTTTTATAATGTATATAAATTTCAAAAAAAACTAAAAGGTGAATTTATTATAAAACTTTATTTGATTGATAAAGGGGAACTAAATGAAGTAAAAAAACCAGTGTTTTCCACGGGAGATACATACCTTTTAGATGATGAACGTATAATTTATGTTTGGATCGGGAGCAAGTGTTCTGTAGATGAGAAAACGGCAGGAGCAGCTCAAGCTCGTAAATTAGATCAAGAAAGAGGAGGTGCAGCTAAAATTATTACAGTCGATCAAAATCAAGAAACTGCTGAATTCTTAAAATTAGTTAATTCTATGGGTGCAATGAAAATTGTAGAAAAAAATTTGGCAAAAACATTGTTGAAAGATGTAAGTACCGGTGACTGGGCAGGCTTCTCAGAGTGGAAAAATGTTTTATATCGAGTCTCATCTGAGGAATTTGAAGGTATTAATACCATGAAAATGATTCAAGTTCCATTCTCTAAAGATTCCTTAGAATCTGAGGATTGTTATGTAGCGGATTTGGGAAACAAGGTATATATCTGGCATGGAAAAGAATCCAATGTAAAAGAACGTGTAAAGTCAGGTCAATGGGCTAGAGAAATCGATGCGGAGAGAGCTGGACTGCAAAATGAAACTATTTTTGAAGAAGGGGACGATGCAGAATTCTTAGCCTCTATTGAAAGAGGGGTAGATTACAAAGAATCTGATGCAGTACAGTTACGAGCTGAATCTGTTTTAGAGCCTGAGACTGCAGCCGATAGAGCTGTAGCCGAAATTCAACCAGAACGTAAGGCAGAAATTAGAGATGTCACTCCAGAAGAAATAAAAGCAGATATAGCTGAGGCCTCCAAACCTAAACCTCCAAGTGCTTCAGGTGCCGCACCTGGGATACCAGGAAAAGTTGATGAGTCAATTATAACTGTTGAAAAAATGGAAGGGCGTCGAAGATGTCCTGAATGTGGCAATGAAAATAAGGATTTAATTCATGAGAGTGTTGATAAAAGCAATGTTATTTTGGATTATCCACGAATGTACGGCAAGAAATACCGTTGTGGTGAATGTGGAGTAGAGTGGAGAGAAAAATAAAAAGCTTATTTAATTTTGTTTTATTTACTTTTTCCTTTTTAATTTTTTAAAAAGAATGAATAAAGTTAGATTTAATTAAGATTTTGCCAAATCTCTTCGCATCAATTTAATCTTTTTCTTTAATTCTACTAATTCTTGGTCTTTTTTTTCTAATTCAGACTCTAATTTCAATTTGTCATCTTTAATTTCCTGAATGTCAGATAATAATTTTTCATCAATTTTTTCTGTTTCACTTAATTTATTTTCCATTTCAAATGTTTTTTCTTTTAATTCTTTTATTTCTGAATCTTTTCCATCAACAATATTTCTCAAATGAGCCAATTCTACTTCAAATTTGCCAGTTATATGACCTGATTTTTCTTGAGCTTCTTCTAATCTTTCTTCAAGACGATTTACAAGCTCTGAATTAGTTATATTTTTTTGCTTTAATTCTTCAATTTCCACTACTAATTGTTTAACTCGTTCATCTTTTTTCTCTAAATCTTTTTTTAATAAAGAAAATGTTTCAAGTTGTTGTTGGAGATCATGAATTTTTTGATTAGCCGATTTCAACAAATTTTCCATATCAAAGATAGCTTTTTCTTTTTCTGTTATTATTTCATCTTTTTTTTCTAAAAGAACTTCAACTTTTTCAAATTTAGATTTTTGTATAGTATCAGTTTCAAGATATTGAAGCTGTTCTTTTAATTCTTTAATTTTATTTTCCTTTTCTTGTATTTGTATTAAAAAATCCTGATTTTGAGTTTGTTCAGAATTAATTGTTTCAATTTGAGAGGTTAAATCTTTAATTTGTTCTGTTTGATCATCTTTTATTTTATTTAATTGTTCAATCTCATCATTTTTATCTTCAATTGTTTCATAAAGCTTTTGAATAGCTTGCTCTTGAGCTTCCTTGTCTTCAATTTTTTGGGATATTTCTTGAAGGTTTAGCTCTAATTCTTTTATAGTTTTATTTTTTTCATTTAAGTCTTCTGTTAATTTCTTATTCTCATTCATGAAAAAATTTAGTTGTTCCATAAGATTGTCTTCTGTTTCCAGAGGTGGTCCCTCCTTTTCTTCTTTTTCCTCCACCCAGCCTAAAGTAGATAGCGCATCAACTATGGATTTATCTTCTTCTTCCTCATGATTTTCATGATCATCTGACATATGATGAAAATCACCTTCCGATCTATTAAATTTTTTTATTTTTTAATTTTTTCTTTATCTTCAATAAATACGTATCGCCTATCCAAGAAAAATTTTGTTAGATAGCCAATTGATAATGCAATAACAAAACTTATCTCGAGTGGTGTACCGAGAAAATTTGTTAATAAGAACTGAATTCCAATATTTTCAATCGTAGTTAGTATCGCAAATCCTAAATATTTAAGAAATTCGATAGAAGTCTCCTTTAATTCTTTTTCAATTTTTTTAAAAACTATAAATTTATCTAAAAAAAACTTTATAATGTAAGTAATACCTACTGCTACAATGCTTCCAATTAATTCTGACATATTATATGGATCCGTTGAACAATAAAATGTCTCAATGAAGTCATTACCTTCAAAATTCTGACAAATAAATGGCTCAATAAGTAATTGATTACTTTTTTGAATTGCATAATTTAAAATAATCATTAACAATGCAAAAGTAAAGTAGAGGAGCATCTGTCTTTTAATAGTGTTATTATCATCCATTTTATTAAGACCTATTTAGTTAGGATGAAT
>JBHLNR010000307.1:0-2848 GCA_048941385.1 Promethearchaeota archaeon | reverse complement strand
AGGTTTCTGAAGAAGATCTTTTAACAATAATATTTTTTGACAATTTATCAAACTATTTCTTGAAAAAATTGAAATATTATATTTCTTTAAATGAATTAAAGGAATTATATGATATTTCTTGTGAATCTTTAGAATACAAAAAAAGTAGTAACGAATTCAACAAATTAATTAAAAGATTACTAAGTTTTGGGATTTTAAGTGGTTCAAAGAGAAATCAGATCAAAATGAAACCTTATTTATTAAATAATGCTTCGAATTACGATTACTTCTTCATGGCATTAAACCCAAAACACCTAAAAGCTATAGTAGATGCAATATTTAATAAATAAAATTAATCTATTATCCTTAAAAAAATAGTACCTTTAAATAATTAACATTTCCATTCAAATCTTTAACACCTAACTAGTGAAATGATTTGAAAGTATCAATCAGATTTTTTTTTATAATGTCTAATACATATATAAAGATGGAATTACTCTATCTTTTTAATAATAAACGAACAAATGGAGATCTCATTTGACATATATTAAAAAAATCTCTATGACTGGTTTCAAATCATTTGGCGAGCGGACAGTAACAATCAAATTTTCGAGTGGTTTCACATGTATTGTTGGACCAAACGGTGCAGGGAAATCTAATATTATAGATGCATTATGTTTTGCTTTAGGTAGATTAAGTAAGAAAACGATGAGAGCAAAAAGTTTGGAAGACCTTATTTTTGCTGGTGCTAAAGGAAAAAATCCTTCTACTAGAGCTTCTGTAACAATGTATTTTGATAATTCAGAAAATGTATTTCCTGGTGGTACTGATACATTCGAAATAACAAGGACTATTAAAAAGGGTGGTGGCGGGGGATATAAAATGAATGGTCAAAAATCTACTCGTCAACAGATTCTCAATGCTTTAGCAGCAGCTAATGTAGATCCAGATGGTAGTAATCAATTCGTTCTTCAAGGTAAAATTGTTGAATTAACTCATATGAATGCTGAAGAAAGAAGATTATTCATTGAAGAATTAATTGGACTTCAGAAATACGATGAAATGAAAGATGCCACATTAAAAGAGTTAGAAAAAGCAGAAAGAGATTTAGGACAATTTGAAGCAATTTTTAAAGAAGTTTCTGCCCAGCTTAAAAAAGTTGAAAAAGAAAAAAATGATGCGTTAGCTTGGAAAGAATTAGATGAGCAAATTAATCTCTTAAATTCAAAATTAATTGCATTAAAAATTTCAAAATTACGAGAGGAAGAAGATGAATTAGAAAAAAAGATGGAAGAATCTTCAAAAATTATTGAAGAACTGCAAGAAAAGATCTCTCGACAAGAAGATATACTGAAACAAGAATCATTAGTTATGGAGAATATTCAGAAAACAATTACGGATAGAGAAAAGGAAAGAGAAGAAATAAACGAAAACATAACAAATTTAAAGACACAATTATCTTCAAGTCAAACTACTTCTGATTTAGCTAGAAAATCAATAGATAAACTAACACAAGAAATAAAAAATTTAGAGAATTTACTAATGGCACTCGAGGAAGGACAAACTTATGATTCTTTAATACAAGATGTATCTAGTCAAATTTCTGACTGTGAAAATCAACTCGAAACAGCTAAAAAAGAAATTGAAAGAAGACAACAAAACCAATCTGAGTTTGATATAAAAATTAAAAATAATGAAGATGAAAAATCACAATTTAAAGCAGAAATATCAAAAGTACAACAAAATATCTCATCAAATAATACCCAGATAAAACTTCTTAGAGAAAGTATAAAAAAGAATGAAGAAAAGAAAATTAAATTAGAAACTGAATTGAATAAATTGAAACGAGAAGCTGATAGTATAGATGAAGCTATTGATGAGGCAAAAAAAACTGAAAAACAAATTAGAAAGACGATTGAAGATTTAAAATCTAAAAACAATGAAGAAAATCAAAAACAAAAAGATTTAGAAGCTAACATTAATACTCTTCAAGAAGAAAAAAATCAACTAAATGCAAAATCAGTTCTTCTACAATCTACATTATCATCTTTGAATACTGAAATTAGTATGAATAGAAATACAATCCAAGATTTAAATGATAAAAAAGTATCTTTTGAGAATAACATTAGAGAATTAAGTAAAGGTAAAGACACAGAAGAAGTCGTAAAAGGTTTATTGAAAGAAAATGATAATATTAATAAACAATTGAGTGAATTAAAAACAGCTTTGAAAAAAGAAAACTCCGCATTCAGGAGCAATGAACAAAATCTAGAATTATTAAAGATGAAACGATATTCATTTGATTCAGAAATTCATGATAATAATGCGAAAATAGACAATATTAATACAGAATCAAAAATATTTAAAAAAGAATTAACTAAATTGGAACGTGAGAAGGGAAAATCAGAAGTGCAAATCAATTCTCTAAAAAGCAATCTATCAAAAATAGAAAAGGATAATGAAAATTTTACTTCTAAAAGTCAGAACATTCAAAGACGCTTAGAGGAACTTACAAAAGAAAGAGATAATTTGTTAGA
The DNA here is from genome assembly GCA_048941385.1 of Promethearchaeota archaeon. Taxonomy (GTDB): domain Archaea; phylum Asgardarchaeota; class Lokiarchaeia; order Sigyniarchaeales; family SOKP01; genus Loki-b32. The sequence continues at coordinate 332 of JBHLNR010000307.1, read as the reverse complement.
AAAAATTGAATCTTCTGAAGAAGAATATGAGAAAAATACCCGAGACATAACTGGAATTCTTCAAATTTTAAATATGCTTACTCAAAATATTAACATTTCTGTTGAATCTATTAAAAGTAACATCCAATTATCAAATGCAGAAGCAATAGAATCCTCTGCTGAAGATTTCAAAAAGTTTATTCTCGATATTGTAGATATCATGAAAAGTGTTGAGGGGATTGGTACGGATACTGATCAATCCACTGAAATGTCAGACATGTTAAATTCTATCCTCCGAACTTTAAAATTATTTACTGACAATGCAGATTCAACAATTGATCAATTAATTAGTA
>JBHLNR010000127.1:0-11459 GCA_048941385.1 Promethearchaeota archaeon | reverse complement strand
CGATTTATTTGATTAAACCAATAAACTAAAATTATGTCAAAAGCAATTTCTTATTACGATTGGAAATTATCATTTCAGAGGAAAATTGATACAAAGGAAGATGAAATTAATGATAATAAACCAGTTAATACTTTAGGGATTTCTGATAGCAATTTTAAAGATTTTGTAAAAAATTGGAAAGAAAAAAATCTCAACTAAATTGCTTGTTTCTTATTCTTTATCTATTGATTTAAAACTCACTTATATACTTCAAAAACCATCTTATTCAATTATATTATAACGGTTAAAAAGCCGTATTATTATTTTTATAAACCAAAAATATCTCTTAGACATCTTACTTACTAAGAAGTTTAGAAAAGGCATTGATTCATCTGTTCTAGAAGGGATATTTTTTTCAAAATCAGGATAATTTATTCCACCAGTAGCCTTGGGAGGTCTCCCAAAACTTTTAACAGCTTTCCAATCATTTTCATTTGTTTTTGATCCTACCCATGTTTTATCCGTTTTAATCTGAAGTACCTTGCCTGAACTTAGTTTTATTTTACCATATACATTAATTGGCCCAATGCCACCAATAAAATCAATATTCTCAATTAGTATCGAATTTTCCCCTTTATATAAAAATTCTTCAATCTTATAAATTTGAATATTGTTTTCAATCCCTACATAATTTAATGTTCGTCTTGTGATTACATGCCCTATATTTTCCCCATTAATATAAACTTTTGAAAAGCTTCCTGCAATTACCTGTAGAAATGCTTGTTCAACATCTTCATCAATCTCAATAACATTTTTATAATACGTGGAATGAATTTGGTGGATATGTTTTGAATCTAAATAGATTAATTCACTAGGAATATTAGGGTTCTCCCACTTTTTATTATCCCTAAATGCTTCTAATTTTTCATTATAGAATTTCAATAACCATAGATATTTTTGTTTAACCGAACTAAAACCCTCTTCTTTAGCACACTTAAACCAAAGAACTTCATAATTATTTAATAGATCCTTTAAATCAGTTATTAAGTTCTCTATTTCTAAAGTGTATTTATCTTTAAGAATTGATCTATCCTTTTTTAAATGAAAATCAACTATGTTGAATGAGTTGACTCTTTTTTTACAGTAAAATCTCATATGTTTTGCTACAAATGAAAGATTTTTGATGTTAATCTTATTTTTTAAAACAATTTCTTCTAATTCTTCGCATTTTTCAATTATATCATCGAGATCAGAAATTAGAGCTTTAAAGCCTTTAATTTTAATATTTTTTTTATATTTTAATGTGTTTTTATTAAAGGGATGTGCAAAAAAATGGTTGTAATAACCCGAAGTGCGTGTATGTAATAATTTTTTATCTTGGATTAATCTAAACTTACTAAATATCTCAATTAATCGGTGATCATTAACGCCAAAGAAGTGAATAAATAATCCTTTCCAAAGAATCATTTTATTAATCACTTTACTTGGATCCCAACCCACAAAAGCAGAGAAGATAAAACCATATATTCTATTTTCTCGAATCTCTTTATTATGAAAGTCACCCCAGCTTGATGTAACTTCTCCCTGTATACCTTTTTTAAATCCGTACTTAAGTAAATTAATGATATTTTGCTCATATTTATCGATGGAAGGAAAGATTCGATTGAAATCCATTATTGAAGGGCTAACAACTATAGGAAAATCATAATCCTTAATCCTATCTATTATTGAATGGTTTTTCTGACTGTTATACCTCCAATACATTATTATCATATCTTTAGGAAGATTTTCAAGAACTTCTTCATATTTATACAGAATATCGTGATAAATAATCACTTTCTTATACCCATGTTTCTTGGCTATGTCATACACTCTTGTATAATGGTTAAGATATGCATTTCCAAGACCTATTTCATCAATATATTGTTTTGAATCCACTTTTCCTACATCGAAACTTTCATCTGCACCTATATGAATATAATCTGAAGTAAAGACTTCACTTAATTCTCTAATCATCGCATCCAAGATAGTATAAATTTCTTCGTTGGCAATGTTTAGACTATTTGATCCTGGAAATTCTCCATATTTCCAAAATTCAGCTTTATTTAAGATATTGTCCCAGTGACCAATAGTTTGAAATATCGGAATTACTTCGATGAAATAATTTTTTGCGAATTTAATTAAATCTTTAATTTCCTCTTTAGAATATGCTCCTCGATTCTCTCCAATATCAGGATAACTTTCAAACTTAAACATATCCTGCATATAGACTAAATAATATTGATTTATTTTGAAATGACTTAAAGTTTTTATAAATTTCTTTAAGTTTTCAATTGTAGCTGCTTGCCCTCTTGAAATATCATCAGAAATACCTCGAATTTCTAAAGCTGGAAAATCCAATAGCTGTATATTGTTCAGTGAGAGCTTTTCCTGAGAGGAGTTTAAAATTTGAATTAATGTTTGTATCCCATAAAAAATGCCTTGAGCTGAGCTTGCTTCCACAATCAACTTGGTATCATTGGAGAACAAGAGATATCCTTGATCACTGTAGATTCGATTTGCTGAAACTGTACTATAAAGATTTTTTGGAAAAGAATTAATATTGTTTTTTAAGAAGGTTTTTATCTGTTGTCCGTTGCCGCTTTTTTGAACTTGAATAACATCTAAATGTTTCTTTAAGCCAAATGATAACAATAAATTTTGTAACTGTTCGATAATATAATGTAAATCTTCTGGTAAGTCTGTGACTATTCTTGAATCTTCACTAACTTTTCCTCTATTTGAGTTTATTTTAAAATATCGAGGTTGAGGAATTAAATATATTTCTTCTTTTCTATTTTCAATTTGAATTAATCCTTCTATATAAATAAACATAATATTACTTAAATTGTATGATAAAAATAAATTTAGTCATAAATTGAAAATATAATGAAATATTGATTAAAAAAGAATTAAATTAAAAAATTAAACTTCTTCTCCTCTACGTCTAGCCTCAATATCTTTAAGATCTTTTCTCAAAACCTTTCCAACAAGTGTTTCTGGCAATTCTTTACGAAATTCTATTTCTCTCGGAACCTTATAAGGTGCAACATTCTTCCTACAGAATTCTTTAATCTCGTTCCTCATCTCATCACTTTCTTTATAACCATCTTTTAACACAATATATGCTTTAACCTGCTCACTCCCAGAAAGATTAGGATCTGGAACCCCTATTATTGCAACATTTTCAACAGCCTCGTTTTCAAACAAAACATCCTCAAGTTCCCTCGGATATACTTTAAATCCACTTACATTTATCATATCTTTCTTACGATCTACTATATATAAATAACCATCTTCATCCATCCTCCCAATATCACCCGTTAGTAGCCAACCATCTTTCAATTGACCTGCTGTTTCTTCTGGTTTATTCCAATAGCCCATCATAACCTGTGGGCCTTTAATCATTATTTCGCCTTCTTCGCCCTGAGGGATAATTTTTGTATAATCATCAATATCTACAATTTTAAATTCTGTATTTGGCATTGCTAATCCAACGGATCCGATCTTTCTTGTACCTTTTATTGGATTTACATGAGTTGCAGGTGATGCTTCAGTCATTCCATATCCTTCAACTATAACAGCACCAGTTCTTTCTTCAAATTCTTTAAGGACTTCAGGTGGCATTGGAGCAGCACCAGTATTACATACCTTAATTGATCTCAGATCTTTTGCATAATCTTCAAGATCATCACGTTCTAATAGACGCATATACATCGTTGGTACACCAGGAAACATTGCAGGATGAGTGGCTTTAATAGTTTCAAAAATTCCTTTTTGATCTCGAGGATCAGCATGCAATGCAATGGTTGTTCCACTATATATGAAACTATTCATGCAAACTTGCATCCCATAGATATGGAACAATGGAAGCGTCGTAAGTGCTGTCACTTTCCCTCTTATAGCTACGGATTTTGTCCATTCATACATTTGTACGCAGTTTGCTACGAGATTATAATGGGTGAGCATTGCTCCTTTAGGTAATCCTGTTGTTCCTCCTGTATACTGAAGAACTGCTATATCCTCTCTTGCATTTGTATCAAATGTGGGGGGATTTGGTTTAGTTTTATCAATTAAGTTTAGAAACTGCATAGTCCCCGCTATTTCTGGTGGATTTTTTATTGCCAAGGGGCCAAAACCTGGGCCATAATCCATTACATTAGTAATAATGATATGTCGAAGACTTGTTCTGTCTTTAACATTTCTTATTTTCTCTAACTGGTTATCCCATGCAATAATAATCTCCGCTCCAGAATCATTTAATTGATATGCTAATTCATGTTCTGTATGAAGAACACTGCAGGCGGTAACTATTGCTCCTGCTTTCTGGATACCATAAAAACTAAATGGAAATTGAGGCATATTTGGAAGCATAATCGCAACAACATCACCCTTCTTAACTCCTAAATTAACTAAGACTGTCGCCAACCTCTCAGAAATATCTTTGAATTTCTTATACGATATCTTATTTTTCATAAACCATATAGCTGTTCGTGATCCAAATTCTTCTGTGGTGTTATCGAGAAAATTATAAATATTCATTTCAGGAATTTCTACTTCAGTAGGGACTCCTTCGTCATAATGTTTTAGCCAAGGTTTTGCGTCATATGGATTTTCACTCATTTTTTTTAAATTACCTCTTGCTTATTTTATTTGATTACATTCAAGTAATAATTATATATCCTTAAAAAAAGATAATTAATTAATAAAATTATTGTTCTGTTAGATTATCAATAGCATTAATTGCGGATTCGCATACATAATCACATTTGTCATGTATTAGATTATTTAAATTTGAAATAACTTCTTCTGAATCTACCCCGATTAGTCCTAATGCTTCAGATGCTCTCCATCTGACATCAGGCTTTTTATCCGTCAATAGGTTAATTAATCCTGGAATTGCTACTTTGGCAATAGGGCCGATCTTTCCTAAAGCGAGTGCAGCCTCTCTGCGAACCTTCTTATTTGAATCATTTAAAGTTTCATGTAAAGCATTACCAGTTTCTTCAGAGCCTATTCCTATTTTTCCTAAAGTACGTGAAGCTTCTACCCGCACTCTAACACTTTTTTCTTTTAAGAGCTCGATTATTGCAGGTATCGCATCTTTCGCATCAGGACCCATACCTCCTATTGCTGAAATTATGAGAATTTTCATTTCTTTGTTAGAAACCAGCATCGCTTCAATTAAATTGGGTACGGCTTCTTTACCAATACTACGGAGTGCATCAGCAGCTTTACTGCGGACATGTTGATTTCTATCTTGTAGACAAAATGATAGACTCTCTATAATTTTACTATCAGAAATTGTCATTTCTCCTAAAGTTTCTATTGCTCCTCTTCTAAATATCGGGTTCTTATGTTCTAAAACTTCTAAAAGCTTTGGAACAATTATTTCTCCCAATTTTGAGAGTGTTTCAATAACCCTATAACGCACTCTCCAGTCCATATCTCCTATGGAACTAATTAGAGTTGGAATTGCTGTTATTGAAGCTTTTCCAATTTTACTAATTGCTTGAGCAGATGCAGTTCTAACAGCCCAGCTTACATCTTTAAGACTTTCCATTAGTTTTGAAATCACATTATATTTGTCTGAACCAATCTCTCCAAGCGAATTAGCAGCTTCTATTCGAACCTCTTCACTTCTATCATTTAAGGAGTTACATAAATTTGTAATCGATTCCTCTGAAGGATACCCAATTTTACCTAAAGCTATTGCTACTTCTTTTCGAATTGATTCCTCCTCACTTTGCAGTAGTTTTGTCAACCTGGGAACTGCTTCTTTGGCTAAATTTCCTATTTTTCCTAATGCTTTAGCTGCTTCTCGGCATATACTCCAATCATTATCTTCTAAGCATTCAGAAACTTTTGAGATTGTAGATTCAGATATCTCTCCCAATTCACCTAAAACAAAGATAGAATTGAAACGTATAGACCTGATTTCACTATCTAATAATTGAACTACTTCTTCAATAACAGAAGGGTCTCTTTCTATTCTTGCGAGGACCAAATCTACCCTAGCATCTCTCAATAAAGTTTCTAACGGAGCTGACATCTTTTAATCACCTTAAATTCCTAAATAGATTTTTTTTATTTTGGGTTCTTTTTCTAGTTCTTCTTTAGTTCCTCTCATCTCAATTTTTCCTTCCTCAAGAACATGAATGTTTTCAGCAACATCCATAGCAAGTACAGCATCTTGTTCAATCAATAATGTAGTAGTACCCTCTTCTTTTATTGCTTGAATTGCCTCAAAAATACTTCTCTTAATTTTTGGAGCTAATCCTAATGATGGTTCATCCATTAGAAGTAATTTAGGATTACAAATAATCGCTCGTGCGATCGCGAGCATTTGTTGTTCACCCCCACTTAATGTACCAGCTCGCTGTTTTTTTCTTTCCTTAAGACGAGGGAATAATTCATAAACAAAATCTAACAGTTCTTTATATCTTCTTTTATCTTTTAATAAATTTGCTCCCAACTTTAGGTTATCAATTACAGACATATCATAGAATAACCTACGGCGTTCTGGACAATGAGCAATTCCTTTTCGGGCAATTTTATAGGCTTTTAATTCATCTATCCTTTCACCTAAGAATTCAACTCTCCCCCTATCAGGTTCTTCTAGACCGGATATTACTCTAAGAAGTGTTGATTTCCCAGCCCCATTTGGGCCGATAACAGCATCTAGAGATTTTTCCTCTAACTTTAAATTAATTTCTTCAAGTGCTTTCGCTTTACCATAATAATGATAAATTTTTTTTATTTCAAGCAAATTCTTCACCTCTTCCTAAGTAAGCTTCGAGTACAAGTTTATGACTAGCTACCTCTCTTGGTGGTCCATCAGCAATTAATTTACCCTGATGCATTGCAATGACCCTTGGAACTAAATTCATTAGTTCACGTAATACATGACCTGTAATAAATATAGTCACACCTTCTTCTCTTAGTTTTTTGATTAAAGATGTAATACCCTCTGCTTCTTCATGAGATAAGCCGCTAAAAGGTTCATCAAGAAGAAGTAATTGGGGATTAGAACCAAGAGCTTTAGCTATTTCTAATCTTCTTAAATCACCATGAGGTAAAATAACGGGAGGTAGCCTTGCTTTATCTATAAGGCCTGCTGAGGCAAGCAGCGTGCTTGCATAGTCATGTATACCCACAATATTAGAAATTTTTTTTCCTCTTTGCGAAAGACAAGCAATTGAAACATTATCTAGAGTTGTGAGAAAATGAAATGATCGAACTAATTGAAAAGTTCGCGAGACGCCTAGATTTACAATTCGAAAAGGTTTTAGGCCAGTAATGTTCATCCCATCAAATATTATTGATCCTGCATTTGGCTTTTCAAATCCAGATATAACATTAAATAATGTTGTTTTACCAGCGCCATTTGGACCAATTAAACCTATAAATTCCCCACGCATTATCTCAAAACTCATATCATTAACAGCGGTTAAACCGCCATATTTTTTAGTTACATTCTTTACCTCAAGTATTATCCCCATTATCTATACCTCATAATTCATTTTCTTTAATAATAAATTCATTAGTTATCTTCCCATCAATACATCAAATAATTCTTTTAAACGCTCCACAACTGGTTTCATGATCCCTTGTTCAGCAAAACGTATAACAAGTATTAAGAAGAGTGAGAAAACTAATACAGGACCATAACTTGCAAATGCTTCAAGTTGCTCAGCTGCACTAAATATTTCACTAAATATTTCCTGAATTATAAAAAATGTATATGATCCAATTGCTGCCCCAGTTATAGTGCCAAGACCACCTATAGCGGCCATAATGATTGCATAAAATGAGTATAATGGCAAGAAATTCCCGTAACTCACACTTGAAACCTTTGCCATATAGAGAGTTCCAGATATCCCCGCAAAAAAACTACTAATCATAAAGCCGATTAATTTATATTTGGTAGTATTGATACCTGAAGCATCGGCACAAATTTGATCATCACGGATCGATCTAAAAATTGTACCCATTTTTGACTTCACTATTATTAACATAATAGTTAATGAAATAATCATGAAAGCCATGAGTATGAAATATTGTGTAACATAGTTTATTTCAGTAAAAGATTGGCTGATTACTAACTCTTCTTGAGATAACATTAAATTAAACATGATTAATGCGAATGCTTGGGTGCCTAATGCCAAATATGGGCCTCTCAATCTCAATGAGGGTATTCCAATAAATAAACCCATTAATACGGCCACCATTGCTCCCAGAAAAACAGAATGGAACCAAGAAAAACCAAAATTCTCGATCAAAAGTGCTCCAGTATATGCTGATATTCCAAAAAAAATTGCATGACCAAAACTAACTTGTCCAATAAATCCAGTCAAAAAATCCCAGCTTGCAGCAAGAATGGCAAAAATCATTGCATACATTAAGATACTGACATAATACTCAGTTTCAGGGAAAAATGGAAAAAAAATCAATATAATTAGACATAGAATGGTTAATCCGGTCTTAAAGGTAAAGATCCGCGTTTTAAAGTTATTTAATTGGTTAGGAAAGTCTTTAATTATATTTCTTGTTCCATTTTTTAATGAAGGAAAGAAATTCTTTAAGGAACTTTTATAAATCGAGAGTAATTGACGAAATTTTGTTAGCAAAGTTTTACTCCACCTCCTTTTTTCCAAGTATACCTTGGGGTCTGAATAAAAGCATTAATATTATAATAATAATTGGAAATATTTCTGCAAATTGTGTTCCAATAAAATAACTACAAAAAGTTCGGGCATACCCAATGAGAAATGCTCCAAGAACGCTTCCGGGGATGCTTCCCATACCTCCTAAAACCACAATAGCAAATGATTGTGTTAGGAAACCCCACCCCATGGAGGGGAAAACCTCCTCACCAGCTCCATATAAGAATGTCGCTACTGCCACCAGAAGGCCCGATATTATTATTGTTACCATAATAATCAAGTTTGCATTAATCCCCATAAGCTGCGCAGCCTCACGATCTTGAGCAACTGCTCGGATAGATTTCCCGAGCTTGAATTTATTAATAAAAAGATAAATTATTATTATAAGAATTATTGCTCCTATAATTGTCCAAAAATACCGAACTGGAAAATTAATGCCAAATATTTCAATAGGCGCACCTTCAATAATAGTAGGGACCCAATGCGTTAGATTATCACTCCATGGTAATACTTTTACAAGCTGTTCAAAAAAGAAGGCTAACGCAAAGGTAACAATAAGAATAGCAATTATAGAATCCTGTAGTGGTTTTATTAATAATACGAATGCAAGTATGCAAATAATTACTACTACTATTAATGTAATAATTATACTCATTAGAACTGTAAGTTCCCAAACCGCAATGCACCAATAAAAAGTATACATTGAAGCTAAATAAAATCCACCATGAGCTAAATTCAAAACACCTCCCACCCCATAAACTAATGAAAACCCTAAAGCCAATAATGAAAAAACAGCTCCTTGCACCGATCCAAAAAGAAACACAGAAAATAAGTCAGTAGCAATTTGATCAATCACATTCTTTCAACTCAATGGTTATACATTTAAATATTTTAATAATAATCCCAAAAATTAATTAATATTATTTAAATTTTTGATTCTATATATTTTTTGTTCTATTTAAGTATATAAAACAGAGTAATTAAAAAAAAAAGTTAAATATTGATTTATTTTAGAGAATTTAAAAATTTTATGTTATCCATGGTGGAACTTGGATAGCAGTATCTACAATCCATTCGGGATAAATATGACCTCCCGATGTTACAACTGCTTTTGTTCCATTTGTTAGCCATTGTACCCATAGTGTAACAGAGTAAATCTTTCCTGAAACCGAATCATAACCTTCATATAGGTCATGTGTAGTAGTAAAACCAGTATTTCCTCCAGGGCCTTCGAACGTATTTGCCGGGGTTATTGTCTCTAATTGGGTTATGATATCATCTGTATCAAGGGAGTCAGCTTGATCAATTGCCCAAGCTAACATATGGACAGTACCATAAGAACCTACTGCAGTATAAAGAGGATCTCTATTATATTGTGCTCTGTAAGCATCCCAAAATGCAATTGTTTGAGATGTTTTATTTGTACGTGTTGTTGATTGCATTATTATTTCGTAAGCACAACCTCCATTTGTATCATGCCAATAACCTGTTGGATCAACTGGATCATCTCCTAACTGTGACATTACATCGATACCAACAATCATATAGTTTGGTTCAAGGCTTTTGTACTGAGTCATCATTTTAATTCCTCCTTGAGCTGAGATGATAGGGCAAACTATTTCGGCACCATATGTTGTTTCGAATGCATTAAGATATCCGGTAAAGTCTGTTGAGGTAGCTGTGATTGGATAAGCTGTGTCTGCTACTATTGTAAAGTTAAACCAAGGATTATCATTAAATCCATGATAATCTTTAAGGTACCAATATAATGTTTTGTTGCTTCTGTAAACCGCCTTGTAATAACCGTTTAATATATTTAACATCGGTACAGTCCATGCGAGGTCTTCCCGTAAAATACCAACTTTGGTTATATTAGCACCACCACCTAGCTCAGCTTCCATTGCAGGTTTAAGGGCTAATGCATAAAATTCAACAATTTCCTTTGCTAGGGAAGTTGAATTGATTGGCATTGTTCTGAAACAATATTTATATTTAGCATAATCGGCTAAAACACTCAAGCAATAAGAATCTGTAGCTGCCCCTGTGTTCATGAAAAGCTTTTGTTCTGCTATAACAACCTCTCGATATGCCATTACAGCTTCTGTCCTGAACCCACCAATAACAATATCAGGTTCGCGTTGTGTCATCAATTTTTCAGCAGCAAGTACTCCCTTAGTTGTATCTAGGAAAGGTTCAGCTTCATATGTATTTTCAGCTATAACTCCAAAATAATATGTACCACTTGTAAGAACAATACCGCCAGCTTCATTAACTTCTTTTGCTGCTAAATAGGCACCCTTATAATTGCCATCTCCCGTAAGATCACCTAAGTCTCCAAGGAGTCCAATTTTTATAATTTGATCTTGAGTAATTCCACTTGGTGCTCCTGGAACCTTATAACCTTTATCTTCTTCAGCTAGTAGAAACCAAGCACCTACTCCGATTCCAACCCCAATTACAGCGATAAGAACAATTGCTAAAATTCTTTTAGTTAAGGCTTCCATATTTTAGATCACTTTTTTTGTTTTTTTAAGTTTTTATTAAAATTTAGATTGTCAATAAATAGTTTATTTTAGCATTTATATAAATTTTATATATTTTTACTAACAATATTGAAATATTAGCAATAATGTCAAAATTATCTTTTTTAAAGGGGAGAATTCAGGCGAATTCAAGTATAATAAGTATCTTCCTCAAGAATTTTCACATTCTTAGATCACAATTGTGAAATCTCATAATATAACTTATTAAATATTAATTACAAAGAGCTGAATA
>JBHLNR010000306.1:0-2853 GCA_048941385.1 Promethearchaeota archaeon | reverse complement strand
TTAAAAAGCAAGAAAAGCTTCAAAATTTTATAAAAAATGGGGCAATATTGTATATCCCTTTAGATGATCTCCAATTAAATAACCTTAATTTAGTAGATTTTATCAAGAAAATATTTTTACCTTCTAAACTCACAAGATTGAAGTTTATTTAATTTTTTTCCAAAAATATTAGCCTTTTGTGAAGAAAAGTAATTATTTAATAATAGGTATTATTTTGAGTATATTAAAGTAATATCTTGATTTTACTATAATATAATCTACAGAATATAATTAGGGACTTTTACTTTAGAATTAAATGTATGGGGATAACTTGACTAGTAATAACTCTAAATCGAATGGGGAACAAACCAATGGAGAAAGAAATAACAGTAATAATTCGGATCTAATTAAGGCTATTGTTTTAAGTATTTTTGACGAAAAGGGGCCAACACCTAGAATAGTTTGGCCAGATGACTTAGATGAAAAAGCAGGGCTATTAATTGCTATGAAAACAATAAGTTTACTAATGGGTGATTCTGTTTATCAAGATTCACAAGGATCCGATGTAGGAGTTAATTATTTTGGTATTTTACCTTTTCCTGATTTACAATTGAATGGATTAACGTATTTTTTTCTTATTCCCGACGAAAAAGCTAGAGGTCAAGCATTAGCAGCTACAATTACTGTTTTAATTAGCGAAAATGATAGGGTCTTTTTTTATGAAAACATGAAATATTTGAGAATAATTATTGATAAAACTGCCAGTCAAATACAAACAAATAAGGAAATTGATGATCTAAGGAGAATTATGACCAATATTAGAACTGAATTAATGGAATTTACCAAAGAGTTAAAAGATCCTTTTTCCGCAAGGAGACAAATTAAAGTATTATTAACAGGCTTAGATAAAGCAGGAAAATCAAGTTTTTTATTAGGTATTAGAAGAAGATATTCAGAAATTATTAAAGCTTTACCTACTAGAGGTGTAGAACGAACGGAAGAGAACTTGTTTGAAGAACAAAATTCAGTGATCTCTCTTTGGGACCTCGCAGGTCAAAAGCAATATCGTGAAAGATTTCTCGAACAAAGTAAAATTTATTTGTATAATGTAGATTTAATATTCTTTTTTATTGACATTCAAGATGTCGAAAGGATTGAGGAAGCACTGGAACTCTTTAGAAAAATTTTAAATTCCTTGGTTGATTTGGATGAATTTCCTCCAATTGTAGTTTGCTTAAATAAATTTGATCCAGATCTAAAGGGTTCAAAAGAAATATTCCAGAATTTAGAAATAATTGCAGATGAAATAGAGAAAAATTCTGATAGATTTTTAATCAAAATATTTCAAACTAGTATCTTTGATCATTGGAGTCTCGTGACAGCATATTCTTTTGGGTTATCTCAATTAAGTCCTAATCGTGAATTGTTCAGGACACAATTGAAAAAGTTTGCTAAGAAAACTAATTCAGATGCAATTTTATTATTGAATGAGAATGGAATAATTTTATCCAATTATTCAAAAGATGAAGTATCTAAGAAAGTCTTTGAAATCTCAGCACCACATTTTCAAGAACTGTATCGAACTTTTAAAGAGTTTAAGATTTTAAAACAAGACTTTCTGGTATCATCTGGGATTACTGATGAATCCAAAAAAATTGTCTTTAAGAAAATACAAGTTGAAAAATACAACCTATATTTATTGTTGTTTATTGAAAAGTCACTACAAATTCAAAAAATCGAGAAGAACTTACCTGATTTCTCTAAAAACTTAATGGAATTAATTCATACGTATATATAAAAAAAAAGATATTTCAAGATTCAATAATGTTATCCTTTGTGTTTCTTAATTCGGATTATAAGAAATATAGTGATTAGTATAGCAGCTGCCCCAATTCCAATAAATACATAAAACATCAATGGAATTGAATCTAAAGGAGCAAGATTGGATTCGATAACAGTAATAGTAATGCTGTAATCATAATCATGGAACATTGAAGTATAAGAGTATAATCTATTGAATTCGCTTATAATAGAACTAGGCGGGAAGAAAAAATTTGCACCTACATTTATATTAAAGCGAAGATAATCGATTCTATTAAAATAATCCCACAAAGGATCACAAGCAATCCACCCTATATCAGGAACATAATATTCCATCCATGCATGTCCCATAATTTCATTGGCATCAAAACTCCAAATATCCCCTGGTTTTGGCCGTAGTGAAGGATTATTCGATACTAAATAACCTGTTACTTTGCGAGCAGGTATATTTTGAATTCGTAAGAGAGTAATCATTAAGCTTGAAAACTCACTACAATCACCTTTTAAATTTGTATATGCCCATAAAGCCCCCATTTCGTCAGTTAGGTCCCCAGTATATTCAAGATTGTCAGAAACCCAATTGCAAATCTTTTTTGCTTTTTCTATAGGATTATCGCTAGGATTTACAATACTATTGGATAAAGAAATTAAAGATGTGTCATTCCTTTCATAACAAGTTTCTGTTTTATTACAATATAATTCAAACATTTCATCTGAAGTATCATAAGTTCCAATCTCAGATTCGCTAATATCGGAAAATTTAATCGCATTTAATCCAACAATATATTTTTGGCTTATTGAAACCTTTTCCCCAACCCCCAGTGTAGCATTAAACCAATCATAAGTATTGTTAAATTTATCTTTACTATTCAAAAGGATCACGTCATATCCTGTTATATTGTTATATAGAAGTTCACTATCTTGATATGGTGGCGTATATTTAGTATCTAACGAATTAGGCAATCTATCATTTATTCTAGGAAATTTAAAATAATAATTTCCAGATCCTAAGGTCTGTGTCAGCGTAAAATTGATTTCAACTTGATATGTTAC
>JBHLNR010000126.1:8292-11465 GCA_048941385.1 Promethearchaeota archaeon | reverse complement strand
ATGCCAAATGATTGGTAATTGCTTAGGATCAGGAGTCCAGAATAATTGATCATCAGATAAACCCTCAATCAATTTTAGATAATGCGAATACCAAAAACCTTCTGGTGTCTTCACATTTCCAAACATCCATAGAGCTACACTCTTTAGTTCTGACATTGAATCTCAAAATTGTTATTTTATACTTTTATGTTATAATGAACAGTAATATAAAAAAAGAGATGGACACATCAAAATTACTTTATTATGTATTATGAAAAATTCCAAGATCATTTATAATAACTCTGAGATTTACATTAAGTTCGAAAACGTTCAAGAAATAAATCAGATATTCTCCTTCTTTGGAGTGAATCGAATCTCTCAACTTGTCGAGTTGGAGACTTTTGATATGCATTTTCGATAGCTCTAACAAATTGTAAACCATCCCCAGTTATCTCATAAACTCCATTTCCTTCCCTTTTAATTAGATTTACTTCCCTTAATTGAGTAAGATGATTAGAAACTGCAGTTTTTTTTAATTCTAATTCTTGTACAATTGCACTATAAGGTTGAGCTCCCTTTAAGAGCAATACGAGAATTTGGATTCTCTTCTCGTTACCTAATGCTTTCAATATATCTATAATTTCTGAGAAGGAAAGCATAATAGATTCAATTAAGTGCTTGTGAATGCTATCAGTTATCAATCTATATCCTCCTCTTTTGGTTTGATTGGCACATACCAATCCATTAATGAATTCTCTATATCGCTCTCATCCCATCTATCAGGATGGTAGGATTGCATTAAAAAGGGGTATGATGGTTCATACTCAGATTCGGGTAGCCATTGGGAAAACACATATTCGGTTCCCTTACCCATATATTCTGATGTGAAGAATAAATATTGAGATTCTGGAAACACCTTATAAAACATTTCCAAAGGGAAAAATTCAAGACTTTTTACTTCAATTCCTACAAAAATATGAAATTTCTTGTGTGTAGTATAGTCATCCGGTTCAATATGAACTTCATACCCATGTGCTTCTCCATATTTAACTGCGTCTAAGAATTCTTTATATTTATAATATAATTTTTCAAACCTATCCCATGTTTTTCCAATTTCGTTTTCTCTATCCCAACCTTTTGCCGAATGGAAGGGATCTCCATAATAGACACAACCCAAGAGTTTAAAAATTTTTGATTCTAAGACTTCTGGTTCCAATTGAAACTCCTTGCTTTTTCTTAAAAATAATATATACTTTCGTTAATATAAATCTTCCTAAAAAAAGTGAATAAGTTCATATTATTTAAATACTAGAATGAATTTCTTTGTAACAGATAATTCTTAATAACATGAATAAAATGAGTAGAGAAGAAGAGTATATAATTAGACCTATTGGTTATGTTAGAGTTGAGGGAGAAGATCTAATGAAGGCAGCCTTCTACTTAGACATTCAAGAACAATTCCGATCTGGTTTAAAACAGTTGGATAAATTTAGTCATGTAATGGTTTTTTGGTGGGCACATGAAAATGATACCCCAGAAATTCGCAACCAAGAAAATTGGTCAATGATCCCTCCTTACGGCGAAAATACACCTGAAACAGGGTTATTTGCATCAAGAGGAGAATACCGCCCAAATCCAATTGCACTTACCACAG
Source organism: Promethearchaeota archaeon (assembly GCA_048941385.1). Classification (GTDB taxonomy): domain Archaea; phylum Asgardarchaeota; class Lokiarchaeia; order Sigyniarchaeales; family SOKP01; genus Loki-b32. The sequence continues at coordinate 9,832 of JBHLNR010000126.1, read as the reverse complement.
TCCCAATCATGGAAGTAGACGAAAAAAAGGGTATTGTTAAAGTTGCCGGTATGGATGCTTTTAATGGAACCCCTGTCATTGATTTAAAAGCTTACTTCCCAATATGTGATCGTATTCGGGACTGTCATATTGCTCCATGGTTAAAAGATTGGCCTGAATGGCAAGAAGACGGATTAGAATGGTGGGCAGAACAAGGTTTTTTTGACGATTTTGAGGGATAAGGAGGTTGAATATTTTAAATGAACATTATGAGGTAAGATAAGATGTGTGCAAAAATAGTAGATATTAACGAGGAAAATATTGATGATTCTGAATTATTTTGCAAAAAAACAAAAAAGAAATTGCCTGGTTATCAAAACAAAGTTAAATGGATGAAAGAAAGATTTAAAGAAGGATTAAAGTATAAAGTTTTATACGTTAAGGAAGGAAACAAGGAGACTTCTCGTGGAATGATTGAATATATACCTGGTGAATACAACTGGCGTGGAATCCAAGCCGATGGTTGGATGGTTATTCATTGTATATGGGTTGTTGGAAAAGCTAAAGGTAAAGGCTATGGGGATAAGCTCTTAAAGGTTGCTATAGAAGATGCAATAGAACAGGAAATGCATGGAATTGTGGTGATGTCTGCAGAAAAAGGAGGTTGGCTCCCTAAGAAAAAACTATTAATAAATAATAGTTTTGAAAAAATTGATGAAATTGAGCCATACTATACTTTATATGCGAAGTTCTTTAAAGAAGATGCACCAAAACCTATGTTTAATCCTTTGAATAAAAAGAAACAGGAAAAATATTCAGAAGGAGTAACAATCATATTTACTGACCAATGTCCTTATATTACTGATTTAGTTGAGGATGTAAAAGAAATAGATGAGAAAGGGAAATTTAAAGCCATTAAGATAAATGACTGCAAGGAAGTACAGCAGAATGGAATATATCCCTTCGGTACATATTGCATAATATGTAATGGTAATTTTTCTCTCTATCAGCATTCTACCAAAAAGACAATCACTAACATTTTAAACAATTAATGATAAGATTTTATGAGGTTGATATAATGCAAAATAAATATAAGGGTTGGATAGAAGGATTTGGTAGTGTAGTAACTGATCAACTTGGAAAAGAAACTAAGCAAAAAATCTTAAATCAATGCAGCTTATGTCGACAAATCTCAAACGATAAGGAGATGTCTCGGTGTGTTAAGGAGGTAATGGATAAATTCGATCAAGTTGTCCCTGATAAAGATAAAAGATATGGAGTCATGGAGTCAATGGGGAACTACTGCTTTAATAACTTCTTTGCTAAACTTGCTGAGGATATAAAGAAGAAATCAAATGGGATTGAAGAGATAATTCAAAATCTTAACAACTTAACAGGAACAGAACATTATAAATTAGAAGGTAATAGAATCCATGTTTCTCTCAACCAGTGCTTATGCCAAATAGGCGTAAAGGAAACTGTTGAACCAATTTCAATGACATATTGTAGTTGTTCGCTAGGTTGGATGAAGAGTATGTTCAATCTCCTTCTGGATAAAACA
>JBHLNR010000126.1:0-8192 GCA_048941385.1 Promethearchaeota archaeon | reverse complement strand
AACCAATTTCAATGACATATTGTAGTTGTTCGCTAGGTTGGATGAAGAGTATGTTCAATCTCCTTCTGGATAAAACAGTTGATATAGATATGCTTGAATCCGTTGTAAGTGGAGGAAAAGCTTGTCGTTTCGTTATAAACTTGGATTAATAACTCCTCTTTTTATTTTTTAAATAAAAAAGAATTTAGTTATTCTTTTTTTCTATCTATTACTTTCAGATTGAGCAGATTTTGCTTTAACTTTCATAATCTCTACATAAGTTTCTTCTGTACTTGATGGAGGTATAATTACTTTTTCATTTAGTTCCAATTTTATTGCATTTTCAGAACAAGTAGGAACACACACTCCACAACCAATGCAATTATCTAAATTGATCTCACTCAATCCATCAATTAGTGAAATGGCATCCATATTACATCTTTCATTACAAACTCCACATCCAGTGCACAAATCAGGATCAATAATCGCATGATAATTTGATGCGAATAATTCAGCTGGCTTATCAAACCGTTTTTGATTTGTCAGTACCTCACAACAGCAACCGCAACAGTTGCATATAACAAAGGGTTTTTGAGAATTAGATGGTTGCGCAACCAACCCTGCATCCTCGAAGGCTTTTATTAATTCATAAGCTTTTTCTTTTGATATAAATTCTGCTTCTCCTTTTTCATGAAACATTCTTGCTGCAGCTCCAAAAGTCATACATGTTTTTCTAAGATCAGTCTTCTTACATGGATCACCAATAATATCGTGTGCTTGACGACAGATACAGTCCATAATCCCAATTGTGTTAGAGTTATCAATTATATTACGAATTAGATCATAATTTTCAACTTTTAAATCAACCAGAATAGCTTCTTCAATAGGGATTGTACGTAGTTGGGGGATTCTCGGTACATTATATTCTTTCTCGAAATAAGCTTCTTCAAAATACTGGAAGACATCGTTGATTAATTCTGGGGTAAGGCGTCCTAGTTGGAATTCATATATTCCTGGGACGAATGGTGCCAATGAGAATAGTTTTTCACCGTTAATAATGGCCCTTATAATGGTCCCTTTTTCATACATTCTTTCTAATTTGTCATCTAACTCTTCTATGGATAGATTATTATTTCTTAGCTTTCGATAAATCTTTTTGAGTCTCCGTAAACTAAAATTAAGATTTTTTGCCAAATGAGCCTCTTCTTCGGTAAATAATTGTTTTAATAACCGAATCTCAACTGCAGAGTGAGTTTTTGGAAAACCTATGGGCATTTTATTGAAATGATCTTGTAGATCATAATAGACCTTGTTATTTTCCTTCATTATATATTCACCATTTGAAGAAAAAAAATGGTATTTATAATGATTAATCGATCAAAAACAACTAGATTTAAGTTGAAATCCGAATTCATGAATATTGATGTCTGAAGTCTTTATAGAAAACTTAAAAGAATTTTTGAATGATGCAAATCTATCCACATATGAGATAAATGCATATATAGTACTAATAAAGGCATCAAAAGTTAATCCTCTCTCTGCACGACAAATCTCTTCACAATCAGGGGTTCCAAGTGGCAGAATTTATGAAGTGTTAGAGGAATTAAACACGAAAGGCTTAATTGAAATCATTGAATCACGTCCGAAAAAATTTAAAGCATTTTCAATGAATAAAGGTCTTGATAACTTAATTAAATACCAATCCATTGAAAGTAAGAGAAAAACTGATTATCTTCATACAAAGGCAAAAATACTTGAAACTGAATTGTATAATTCTGAGACTGCGTTGCATAAGGAACCTTCGAAGATCTTCTGGTCAGTTTCCTATGGTACTCAATCAATTCTCTCTATGTATGTTAAATACATCAATGAAGCCAAGGAAGAAATCATATTCAACGAATTTATTAATGAAAGTACAATTAAAATACTACCATTTGGGAAAATTGTATATGAACCTTTATATAACGCGGTAGAGCGAGGAGTAAAAGTAAGAGATCTTTGGTCTTTTGAATATGATAAACGAACTTTATCTCAAGAAGAAAAAATCCAAAACATAGAAATCTTCAAGAAAATTTGCGAAATTCAGGAGGATCTTTATAATCTATCTCCTAGATTAACAGGATTTCAAATGAAATATATATTTCAGAGAACGAAAACTTATTTTGATATATTTGATAAGAGGAGAGTGGTATTTAAACTACAAAATCCTCTCAAACCATATCAGATATTTGCCTCTATGAATGTTATTGATCCAAATCTTGCAGAGGATCTGAGGACTAAATTTCTCCAGATGTGGAGATTTGAAGCATTTGAAATTTAGTTTAGGTTCTTAATAGCGTTAATCCCCGCATCAAAAGCCTTTCTCAGTAAAGCACTATTATTTTTTACCTCGCCACGGCGATTGAAACCAGGTGCGAGAATTTTTTCAACTAAATCAATGCTTAAGTAGTTTAAGACATCTTCAAGTAATCCAACCGTGTGACGAGCATATCGTTCATGTCCTCCTCCTAAAGGTATGACGATAATCACTTTTTTTCCCTTGAATTCTCGGTGCTTGGGATGATACCATCTGTCTAAAAAAGCCTTGAATTGTGCTGTTGGTCCCCACCAATATATTGGAGTTCCTAATATCCATAAATCACATTGTAGCATCTTATCAAGTAAAGATCCCATATCATCTTTTTGGGCACAATTACCTGTTTTATAACAACTATTACATGCTTGACATGGTTTAATCTCCAATTTATTCAAAAAAACTTTCTCTATTGATGCCCCAGCTTCCTCAGCTCCATTTAAAACTTCATTCACTAAAATTTCGGTGTTTCCCCCTACACGTGGACTACCGATAATTCCTAAAACTTGCATAATTATTTTATTGTATTTAATTTAATATAGTTATCGTTTAATCAAGAATTAAGGCTAAGACCCCTTAAAAATTAGAAATTAATAATAAAAAAAAATATAATTCATGTTAAAAAAATTTTATCCAGAAATATCACGTTTTTTCAAGTAGAATGCCGCAACAACTATGAAGATAACTGCTATCACGATTAAATATATAAATGAAGCCATAGGATGATAATAATCAGTTGTTTCATAAGTCATATAGTCTTCTGTTTTAGTAATGCCAAACATCCAGAAGATTGTAGCGAAATAATCTAAAATGTTCGGATCAAAAGCTTCCCCAATCCATATAAAAATATTTGCAAAATGATATCCAATGTCAAAATTGTACAACATATATTTCTCATACCAATTATCGCCAAAGAATAGAAGGGGTTTAAACATCATCAGAACAAGAAATGAAAAGATTACTAGCGTTAATGGAAGCAGTAAAACATTTCTTGGTCGCCTGAATACACTAGAAAAACCTATTGTTATACCCCCAAAGAACAAATTAATAATCAAAGAATAAAGAAAAAATATTCCAAGATATCCACCAATATCAGCAAAAGTATATTTAATCAGTGCTATTAATGAGATGATGGATAAACTAAGAATACTTATAACAATTCCAAAAACATAAAGAGCAATGAATTTGCTTAGCACTATTTTGGTTCGATCAATAGGTTTACTTACTAAGAATAGCATAGTTCCTGATCTCAATTCTTCGGAAATCAAAGGTCCTGTGGCTCCTATTATAATGATAGGAAACAATAGAGAAAAATTATAATACCAAGTTGTAAATCCTAATAATTGTACTAGATACTCATCTCCAGAAAGTACATCTGGAGGAGTAAAGGCTATTATTAGAGCTGGAACTAAAACCATGAAAACAATGGATATTATTAGTCGATTCCGAGTAATTAAATCAAATTTTAAAGTTTTTTTGATTATTACTAAAGAAGGTGATGAGCTTATTCCTGGAAATGGCTTCAATTCTCGATACTTCTGTTTTTCTGTACTAGGTTCAATGGTATTCATTCACTATTCGCCTCCTCTTCCATTATTTCGATAAAAATTTCCTGTAGGGATGTTTCAGGTTGTTGAAATTCTCGTAAAATCACATCATTATCTATAATCATTTTAGGGATTGCCTTTTGTAACTTTTCGATGTCTTTTGGTAATATATGTATTTTTTTATCATTCTCATCAATCCACACATTTTCAATGTAATCCTGTTTTTGTAATTCCTGAATAACTCTATCATTTAAACTTGTATCCAAGATTATTAAGTTACGCCCACCTTTAATAGAATGCATTTTTTTAATATTTTTTATAGTGTCAGTGACTACTATTTTACCTTTATTGATCATTGTAACTTTATCGCACATTTGTTCGATTTCAGATAAAATATGACTTGAAACAAAAACACTTGCTCTTCTAGAAAGTTCTTTGATGTCCTTTACGATACTTGCTCGACCTATAGGATCTAAATTCGATGTTGGTTCATCTAGGATTAATAACTCGGGATCATGGATGAGTGCTGCCGCTATCCCAATTCTTTGTTTCATACCCTCTGAATATTTTTCAATTTTTCTATCTCGAGCCTTTAATAATTCTAAACTTTCTAATAAATCCTCAGTTTTTTGTCTCGCATCAATTCTTCTTAATCCACTTAATTCTCCTACGTAATTTAAATATTGTTCACCAGTCATAGTATCGTAAAACGCCGGATCTTGGGGTAAGAATCCAATTATTCTCCGTGCTCTCACAGAACCTGCTACTTCCCCTCTTATTTTGGCTTGTCCCTCCGTAATAGAAATTGCTCCTATTAGCATATTAATGGTTGAAGTTTTTCCTGCTCCATTTGGTCCTAAAAAACCATGAACTCCTGGTTCCATTGATATATCAATTTTGTTGACTGCTCTTACACTTGTTTCTCCTCTCCCATAGACTTTAGTTAATTGATGAGTCCAAATTTCTGGTGTTGAAGAATTTTCTTTAGACAATTTTTTACACCAAATTTTATATTTTAAATTTGTATGTGGATGATTCGTATGCTTTTTTAATGTGTGTTATATTAAATGCTTTCTGATTTATCACTTAAATAGAGAGATTACAATCCATATACTTAAGTATAATATTATAGTAAATCTAAAATTCAAATAGATAAGAATTTTGTTTTTTTCCTACAAGTTTGAACATTTCCATCTTTCTTAGACAATAGCTCATTTTTTGAATTAATCTTACAGGCTTCTCTAATGATTGTGCTAATTCATTATTTGTAAAAGGTGTTTCTAAATTGTTAGGAATGAAGCATAAGAAGTCTTTAGGAGATTTGAATTGTTTCTTATCTAACATTCTCACCAATTTTCTATCATAAATGCTCCAGCCTTTTCTTCTCCAACTCCTCATTCCATTTTGTTCACGGATTTCTTCAATTTGAACTAAAACTAATTCAATTGTGAAATTAGGATGAGAAATCATCGTAGGAATTGTGATTAATTCATTGAAGATATCTATATAAGAACCATGAGATGGAGATAGCCTTCTTCGAATAGCCTTATTCAATTGAGTATCTAAATTAACAATCCATTTATCTTGTATTATTGGATGAACTAACTTAACTTTATTATTTTGTATGAGATTATCAAGTTTGTTCTTGATGGCTGCAAAATTCTTTGTCTGAATCTCTATCAAAAGGTCATCTCTAACAATATCTATTACGAAATTTCCAACTTTCTTTTCAAGTTGCTCATTTGATTCACTATAAAACCATTTTAAGTCTCTATGAAGAGTAGTTTCATTTAACCTTCCAATATGATTTGACATGATTTATAAAAATTAATGACTATTGTGATTAACATTGAAATTTCCATTTAAAAAGGAGGTAATATCGATATATCTCTGATTTTCTAGATTGTTATAAAGAATTTATCCTAAATCAACTGGTCTATACTTCATCATAGATTCATTTCCACGTTCGATGTAAAAAAATTCAGCTTTTTCGGGGTTGAATTTTTCCTTTAAGTATCGGATAACGTGTAAACCTTTAGCAAACTCATCACAAATAAAAATATCGATGCTAATATAACCATGTTCCGGCCAAGTATGAATTGCTGCATGGCTAGTTTGCAATACTGCAATAGCACTATATCCAATTGGGTGAAAATTTTGATGAAAAATATCAATTACCGTTAAATTTGCTGATAGCAGAGAATTAATAAATATTTTTTGAATTAGTTCATTGTTTAAAAGTAATTTTTGTTCTGAAAAACGTAATTCTCCAATAAAGTGAAACCCAACAGGGAGGAATGGAGGTTTCGGTTTCCTTTTTACTTCTGAGGTGTAAATAGGCCTAGAAGCGTAGTTAAGTTTATATTTACTCCCCGGTTCTGCAATAGTTTGTAAGTAGTAAAGATGAGAAAATTGTCCGATTATGCTAGCCCCCTTATAATGATTGAAATCAGGGAGCATTTCGGTAATTATAAAACCATGATCTAAAATAGAAAACTGTAACTCTTGCATTTCATTTGGAGGTTTATTCCCAAAACTGAGAACACATTTTTTACCTACAACAGGATAGTTTCTCCCATCTATATTGATATTTGATTTCAATACCTGTTTTGCTCGTTTTAGGAACAATCTTAAAGCTTCATTGGTATAAGGGGGATCCATTACAACAACATCAAATTTATTAACAATAATTTTAGGGATACTTTCTCTTAAATCATGATGCAAAACATTAAAATTCTTTAAGGGTAGTTTACTTGCGTTATTTGAGAGAAAATTTAGGACTCTATCGTCTATATCCACAACTGTAATTTCCTCTGCTAATTCTGTCAATCCAACAGACAAGGAAATGAAATCATCATCACCTAAGAAAATAATCCGTCTTCCTTCAATATCTCCTTTTTTTAGTAAGTAGAGTGTCTTTTTTAAAACTGTAGGGAAATCCGCATGAGATTGATCAAGTGCAAATTCAGGGGATGGTCGACTTTCAAGATATCTTTCTATGTCGTTCAAATAAGAAAATTCGTCAGGTAATTCTCGTATAATAATATCAAAGTTTTCAGGGAGAGGATCATATTCAAATTTTAGGTTTAAATTTAACTTTAAAAATTCTCTTCCTTTTTCACCAATATAATTCTTTTTTTCAATAATACCAGCTTTAACCAATTCATTTCTGACAGCAGAGAGAGTGGGGATCGCGATACCAGTTTTTTGTGATACTTTCTTGTTTTTAAGGGAAGGAAATCTATACATTGTTAGAAGAATCGATCGAACACCTTCAACACCTTCGCTTAACTGCGCTCTCTCAGCGACTAATGTAAGTATCTTTTCTGTTTCTATATCCATTGTATAATAAATATACAATCTCCAATAATAATTATATTACAATTAGAAAAAAAAAAAAAATTAATAATTATTAAAGATGCAAATTAATCATATCTCTTATATGTAAAGAGTAGCCAGAAGAATCCAACAACACCAACAATAGTAGCAAGTATTATCAAATAGTTAGGCCAATATGCACCATCAAAGGAGCCACCTGCCCATGAAATCATTGTCATAATACCTGATGCTGCCATTATGCTTAAAACAACCAATCCCATTCCCATTGCGTATTCTTCTTCTTTAAACATTCCAATACCCGAAACCAAACACCAGATTCCTAACAATATTGAAGTTGCACCTTGTCCACCAAAAACAGAAAGTACCGCATCATCAACTGCCCAATCTGGTGTGACAATATCAGCCCAAGCTAAAAATTCCATAACTGCTTTAAAGATGAAGAGAAGTCCAATAATAATCATCAAAAAATTAAGCAGTTCATTTGAATCTTTTTTTTTTTTCGTTTCACTCATATTAAATTCACTTTTTTGGGTTATATTTAGATTTTAGAGTTAATAGTAATGTTATCATCTTTTAGTAAATTTGATTTAATATAGATATTCTCTATGGATTATAAATAGAAATTTTTAATATAGAATGATAGTTTCCAACAAATAATTGATAATGAACTAAAAAATATTTACCTTCCTTTAGTTAAGCGTAACATTTTTACTCTACTCCCCTAGGAGTACATTATTCAAGAATCCAATCCCTCTGGGAGTAGCCTTCCAACCGCTTTTTGTATTCATAACGTAAAATAATTGCTCTAACATTGTTAGATGGTAATTGATCTGTTCCACATCCTGAAAATTATCCTTTATTTGTTCGATTGTTCTTATATTAATCCCTATGAATTTTAACAATTCCCGTCTTGTTGGATTCATCATGGTTCTATAGGCCCGTTTATGATCTTCTTTATGATCAATATTTTTTGT
>JBHLNR010000125.1:0-11472 GCA_048941385.1 Promethearchaeota archaeon | reverse complement strand
GATTATTTACAATTTTATCTCTTGGGGTAGTAATATATATTATTAGAAAATTAAAACTTATACGAGTCTCAACTCCTAAATGAAAATGAAGTTAAAGGAATTCTTAATGTCATTAAAGGATAGATTCATAGAACTCTGGAATTATAAAATATTTAAAATCGCGGTAATTACTCATACGGGATATTTTATATTCTCCATAATCCTAACACTTGTGTTCTTTCGAAATCAGAATGATTTCCGAGTTTACTATGATGTAGGTGGCGTTGCATTAACAAATCTAAATGACCTGTATACTACATCATACAATTGGCCTTTTAGATATTTACCAATTGCTGCGTTCCTTTTTATTCCCTTCAATCTAATGGGATTTGATTTAGGATTTATAGTATTCAATTTGTTAAATTTGATCATTAACATCTTGATTTGCGTTGTTCTGTATAAAATTACAATACTTATAAGGGGAAAAGATCATGAAGCAGAAGAAGAAAGATTAGTACTCTATATCTGCATCTATTTAATGAGCCTGCCTAATTTCTTTAACTATATTTTAGGTCAAATCAACTTGTATGTAACACTATTGATTTTGTTATCTCTATTTATATATTTAAAATTCAAAGAGATAAAATGGGATTTATTAGCAAGTATTTTACTTGGAATTAGCATTATTGTAAAACCAATAACTATTTTTATGATTCCTTTTATCTTTTTAATCCATTATGATTTAACAGCAAAAAAGCTCAAATTTGATATTCCTCAAAATTTGATAAGATTGATTGGAATTTTACTCCCCATTTCTTTAAACTTAATAATATTTTTTATGTTACCTGATTTATTAGATGGATTTATTGCTACTAATTTTACAAGCGCAGAACCGTCTCAAATTAATCACTCTTTTAGTATAACAAAACTTATAATCAATTTCCTATATTTTGTTGGATTAACTGAAGAACAAGTGTTAACTCTTCAAATGCCTGTTTTTTTCACTATTGTTATTTTCTTTAGCTTAATAGGATTCATTTTATTTATCGTAAGAAGGACTGATTCTCAATCTTTAATATATGGCTATTGTTTTGGAATTTCCATAATGTTTCTTTGTTATTTTGATACCTGGGATCATCATTTATTAAATTTAATCCCATTACTAATTATTATTTTATTCAATTTAGCAAGACAATCCGATCTTACTAGGAAGTATATTAAACCGAGTTTATTCTTCTTTTGTTTTTTTGATCTTGCTTTCATGGGATTATTTTTTATAATTAAAGATTTTTTTCCCTTTAACTTTGGTAGTACTATTTTCCTTATAGTTGTCTTTTATTTTTTAGTTAATTATTGTATTCCGAAAAAAACTAGTGTGGAGCTTTAGAACTATGGAAATTATCCCTGCTATAGATATTAGTAATGGAAAGTGTGTACGGTTATTTAGAGGAGAAAAGGGTACCGAAAAAGTATATTATGAGGATCCATTTGAAGCTCTCGTTTTTTGGATAAAGAAGGGGGCAAAACGCATACACATTGTAGATTTAGATGGAGCATGGGGTTCCGATGTTAATAAAATATTATTCAAAAATATAATTGAAAATGCATCTAACAAAATAAAGATACAAGTTGGAGGAGGAATTAGAAATATTGAATCTGCTTTGAGTTTAATCAAATTGGGGGTAGATCGCATAATTTTAGGAACAATTGCTATACAAGATCCAAAATTAGTACAAAAATTAATTAAAATGATTAGTTCTGATAAATTTATTATAGCAATAGATTATCAAAATGAAAAGATCGCTATTCAAGGGTGGACAAAACTCTCAAATAGAAATCCGTTTATATTTAGTAGAAAAATGGAAAAAATGGGTGTAAGAAATATCTTATTTTCATCCATAGAGGCAGATGGAACTCTAGCAGGTCCTGATTTTCAAAATATTCAAAGGATGGTGAACACATTAAGAAGAGCTTCTGTTTATGTTGCTGGAGGTGTACGAGAAATTGATGATCTTAATGAATTGAAGAAAATAGGTGTTAAAGGAGTTATAATTGGAAAAGCCTTTTATGAACGGACAATTCCATTTTCAATAATCCAAAATTCTAAATATAATGATGAAAATATATTTAAAGGAGACTAAGAATTAGAATATAGAATAGAATTCCATAATAAGTTTTAATATTAAAAAATGTTTCAAGAATTTTATCTGCCACCATTATTAGTTGTTTTCGCCCCAGCCTTCACTTTAGGTTTTTTGCATACAGCTATTCCATGTGAGGATAAAGCAATCTTCTTTTTTTGGTCGTTTGGCATTTCTAAAACGCCCTTACGTAGTGTTTTAATCTTAGTTCTTTATGGTCTAGGTTTAATGTCTTCCAATTTAATAATTGCCTTTATAACAATAGGCATTAGTTTACTTCCACAAATATTTATTCCGGGCATAATACCTGATGATTATACAATAAACTTTTTTGGAGCCGTCGTATCTATGTTTGCTGGGATAATTTTGTTGTTTTTTATTACAAGAAGAAAATATATGCCTCATTCTAAATATAAGGACGAATTGATTGAGTTGAATTGGGAAAAAAACAAAACCCCGTATCTTTTTGGCATTCTAGCAGGATTTGCTCCCTGTATTTTTGAGCTACTTATCTATTCTCAATGTCTACAATATTCTCTTAGTGGTATATTCATTGATGGTATTTTTATTGTGTTCTATTTTTCTTTAGGAACATTTGTGGGGTTGTTTCCTTTAGCTTTGGCAAAACATGGAACCTCTCAAATTTTAAAGACAAAAGAGCCTAAATCTAATCGTATATTACTAATAATGATACTAATAATTATATTATTTAACACAATTGTAATGATTTTATCATTTTTACGTATACGTGTTTTTCCAGAGGTTTCATTTTAAAAATCCTATCAACAATTTATATGATATTAATGAAAAAGTTAATTATTCTTGAATAATTTAGAATATTTGAAATTACTAAAAGTTGGTCTATTAAAATATTTTAAGCTATAATTTTTTTAATATTATATAGATTTCAAAAAATGAAAAATATTCTAAATAATGAAATGCCTATTCTGTGAAAGTCAAAATATTGATTATACATGTGAGAAATGTAAATCTAGTTTCTGTATTAATCATATTGCTACAACAGAAATCCATGAGTGTAAAAGACACAATATTATTTATTCAAAAGCAAAAGCTTTAGAAAGGAATTTCAAATGTACTGTGGTTGAGGATAGTGAATGTCCTTCATGTAAATTTCTTTTAAGATTAGAAAGGTTGTCTTCTGGGCAATACTATTTAGAATGTACAAATCCTCAATGCCCAGACTCATGGAATTCTTATTTAAAAACACCGGGTTTATTTTTTCCTACAAAAGAAAAACTAGCAAGAGAAGCTTTAAGATATAATCTTATTAAAGGAAATAGGTTAACTTTATGCAGCAAAAGATTGAAACATATAATTGGAAAAGAAATATGCCCTAATTGTTTTTTAGACTTATTGAAAAGAGCCCCTCTTATTAATTTCTCAACCATCGTGGATTCTTTTAATATTTCTGCAGATCAAATGATTAAATTCATAAATAAGTATATGGATGAAGAAAGAATATATGGAATCATAGATCAAAAGAACCAGATGTTTTACTATATCTCTCCAGATTTGCGGGAAAATATATTGTCTAAATTTAATGATGATGGGATAGTCAATGTAGATGACCTATCCACTATGTTAGACATGAGTAGTGAAATAGCTCGTAAAGTCATATACAAATTAATCAACCAATTTCAAATCAAAGGGTCATTTTCACAGAAGAAGGATATATATTATACTCAAAAATATATTTTAGATAATTTAATAGAAGAGATTAAGAAAAAAGGAAGAGTTGCCATAAAAGAGTTAGCAAGCAATCTAGAGTTACCACAAGAGTTAGTAAAATCTTTTTGTGTTAATTTAATGAGGGCAAAGGCTGTAAATGGTTATTTTGCTGATAGAGGAAACGAAATAATCACTGCTAATCAAATTTTTAAAGAAATAAAAGACTTTTCCAAGGAGACAGGATTATTCGAACTGAATAAGCTTGCTACTAAATTAAAGATAGCTGTAGAATTAGCAAGAAAAAGTTTACATGAGCTAATTAAAACCGGTAAGATTAAAGGTTTGTTCACTCAGAGAAGGGAATTTATGACAAATAAACATATGGAGACGAAGATAAAAGAAATCGCTAGAGCTTATCGTACAATGCCCCTAAGAGAGCTTTCCAATAGGTTGGGGGTAACTGAATCAAGTATAGAAGAAAATTTAGCACAAATTATTGCACGTGGAGATATTGATGGATATATCGATATGTCAAAAAGAAATTTCACTGCTTATTCAGTACCAAGAGAAAAGCCTCAAGAATTGCAAAAAATTCCCACACCTACTGATGGAGGGATAATTGAGGTTGTAAGAGACTATGATTTTGTTGGGGGTCAGCTCCATTTTAAAGTTGCAGTTCGTAATAAAACAAATATGGCTATAAATTCAGTAAAAGTAATTTTGGATGTTCCTAGTTCGTATAAAGTAAAAATCCCGTTAATTAACATCCCTGTTATCGAAGCAAAGAATTCACGGGGGGTAGATTTTTACTTGGAACCGAAAGAATGTGGAATTTCCTCTATAGGTGGTGACGTAATCTACAAGACAGCTGAAGGAGTAAAGAAGACCGTCCATATCAAGAAACGGGAAGTTCAAATTAAATGTCCACTTGTTGTATCATGTTTATCAACTATAGAAGATGTTCAAATTACAATCCAAGATCTTCCTAATGATGCCCGTGCATTTTTAATAGCGGATTTGGATCCTAGACTAGCTTATAGAGCAGCTGTTCGGACTTTAAAGCGTTTTGAAGTAAGTACAGTAACATCTCACGAAGGAAAGGATACGAAAGGGAAATATGAAGCTGAATCTTGGCATTGTAGTGAAGCAAAAGTTACTGGAGGGAGAATAGTGACTAGAATATACGTTTCTGAATCGAATCAATCTTTGGAAGTAAGAGTGTGGTGCGGTGAAGCTGGTCAGCTTACTGGTTTCTTAGCCAAGATTATTGAATTGTTATTCGAAGAAATTAACATTATCCGCAAGATAAAATCAGAAGAAAGAGAAAAGACTATAGATATAATGGCAATAACTCAAAATTTAGCAGAGATCTCAGACTACTGTATGCTAAGATGGAAAGCTCAAAATATTAGAAATAAGCTACATGACACTTTCGTTCGTGTAAGGAATATCTTGGGAGAAGAGGAAGCAGTGTTGGGAAGAATGGAATTTTGGCTTACAGAATTAAATAAATTTAATAAAGATGACAAAATAACAGATGAATTAGCAGATAAACTTGTAAATGATGTTGAAAACTTCAGAGGTGTTATTGCAAGGTCTATTAAAATTAAATAAATGAACCCAAAATTATATAAAAAAAATTTATAAACCTTATAAACTATATTTTATATTAAAACTGTATTTCTCTTTAAAATTCATTCAATTAGAATAAAGTGAGGATGGAATGAGCCCAATTATTAGTATTAGCATTAATGAGAACTTGAAGAAGTTCATAAATAAACTAGTTTCAAAAAATCAATATGAAAATAAATCTAAACTAATTAGAGATGCATTATTACGTTTAATGTCAACGATAGACGTTTCAAGTATGGATCTTGCTAGCGAATTGGCTCCAATTCCCAAAACAATCGTAGGAAACCTTATCCTTATTGCTCCCAATGATTATTTAATACAAAAAAAGCTAAATAGAATTGAAAATGAATATAAAGAGCAAATTATTAGTAAAAATGTCAATTTTGTGAACCAGAATTCTATTATATTTATGATCTTCGAGGGTCAAGTCCAAGATTTCCAAAAACTTGTTGTTGAAATAAACAGTATCGAAGAGATTAAGAATTTTAGATACCTAATTGTTAACTAACGAATAGAAATATTGTAGATCCTAAGACAACTCCTTTTATTTCCTAATTAAAAAATTAAGTGATAGTACTTTGGGAAAAAATAAATATGGAAGAGGTTACCAAAAGAAAGGAAAGCCTTCTGGAGGACAGAAGTCAGTAAATAAAGGGGATCCTATACGTAGTGGAAAAATTAAAGCAAGTCATATTTTAGTGGATAAGTTTAGCAAAGCAAAAGAAATCTTTGAGGAGATAGAAGCAGGAGGAAGGTTTGAAAGCTTGGCTCAACAATATTCCAATTGTCCAAGTAAAAAAAAGGGAGGGAATTTAGGTGAATTTTCAAAAGGAGATATGGTTGCTGAATTTTGGAACTCTTGTACTAAATTGAAAGTGGGTGAAATTTCCCAACCAGTAAAAACGCAGTATGGATATCATATTATCAAACGTACAGGATGAAGAAAAAATAGCCCAGCACGGATTCGAACCGTGGTCCAGGGGTTCAGAGCCCCCGATGCTTGACCTTTTTGCTATTGAGTTGATAAACTTACCCAATTCTACACTACTGGGCTATTTAAATTGTTTTCTAAATTTTATAATTTTATTTCTCTAAAAAATATTTGCAATTTAATAAATACTTGAGGACTAACACTGAAGAACTAGCAAAATATAAGCATTTGGGATATCTAAATTTTTAGTTAAATATATATAGAGTTAAACTCTATATCATAACTTGGATTACATTCGATTTGGAGGATACAAAAAGATATCAGTTTCAAAAACTAATTTTTATTTAAACCCCGTGACTGAAAAACCCCGTAAACTGAACAAACTTTTTACTAAAAATTCCTCCTAAGTGTAATCCAACCCTTTTAATTATAGAAATAATGTGATATTTATATAATATTATTAGGTTAAAAAGAAAAGGTTAATGACTATTTAGTTTAATTTACTGTAAAAAGAGTCATAGATTTCACCAAAATATTTATCAGACATACCTGCGATGTAATCTCTTACAATTAAAGTTAATTTATTACTACTTTTGAGAGGTTGATAATAAGTTGTATAATTTTGATCATCAATATATTCGATATGGTCTTTAAATATAGGAGAATCATGGTTAAATTCTTCCAAATCTTTCAAACACTCAGAAAATATTAATTCAAATTTATCTTTTAAACTTTCTATGAACGTTTTGTCAGTAGTATTTTTTTTGAAAAGATCTCTGCGTGTATATATATTTTCATAATTGAAGGCTTTAAGCTCTTTTAAAGCCCCGAAAATTTCATCAGAGTAACCAATTATATCATTGTCAAGGCTGTAACTTAATAAATCTGTTATGAGAGTATCGATAATCTTAGCATTGGTATTTCCCAAGACGGAATTACATAAATTTGGAATTTGGCTTCGAGTGATGAGTTTTAATAAAATGGCATCTTCAATATCTCTCCCAACATAACTTATAGTGTCAGCAAATCGTACTGCAATTCCCTCATATGACATAGGGATTCTCCTTAGTTTGTTTTCGTTAAAACAATCATTATATTCTGCTAGGTGGTCTTCCCATGTTTTCCCATTTCTTTTTATTGGTTTTAATTGTTGTTCATTAACTTCTCCGTCATGACAGAGAATACCGTCTAGTACTTGTAGGGTTAAGTTGAGTCCCTTAGCGGGTTGATCTGGATATCTCTTTTCAAGGGAAGAAAGCCATCGAATTCCCTGGGCATTATGACTAAATGTCCCCATTTTATACTTTTCACTTATCTCATCTAAAATTTCCTCCCCAAGATGTCCGAATGGTGAGTGACCTATATCATGCCCTAAAGCAATAGCCTCTATTAGATCTGTGTTTAGTCTCAAAACACGCCCTATTTGCCGACTAACTCGGGATACTAAGGTAACGTGAAGAGACCTATGAGTAATATTCGCGTTATTTACAGCAAAGAATACCTGAGTTTTATCTATATAACGCGAGTAAGCTTTTGAATGTACAATACGATCAACATCTCTAAAGAAAGGGGGTCTAATATCTTCACTCTCATCTTCATAATATCTCGTTGCTTCTGCATCTAATATACCATGTATTCCGACATCTCTCTTCATTCTTGTTTGTAAATGTTCAATCGTCTTCTTATCCATCTCTCAAATTAACCTTTTCTAATATCTATATAAAAAAAATTAGTAGGAAAAAAATAAAGGTTTTGTTTATCTAAAAATGAAATTTAAAGAAGTTCTATTATTTAGATTAACCCATTTTCATATCAATAGCTGCATAAGGACATCTTTCCTTACATTTCAAGCAAAAATTACATTCACCTTTTCCAGTAAAAAACTCAAAAGGTTCATCCAATATCCTAATTTGTTTTGGGCATACCTTTTCACATATCCCACACTCAGTTCTTCCAACGCATCTTACTGGATTCCTTGTTAGTTTTAGAAAAGAATATTCTGATACTACTGAGGCTACAGCAGCAAATGGGCAAAAATATCTACAATATATACGTGGATACCACACCGACAAGATAATTATAGCTAAATAAAAGAAAAAGATGAAAAATGTTAAAAAGTTTGAGAACAAAGGCTGAAGACTGCCTGTTTCAATCATTTCTTTGATTATATTGGGAAAGAACACAAAAATATATTCGGAGAGCGAAATATAACCCATTGGCTTTTTACCAAAATCTCCCAAATTAGCTTTATAGTCCACATAAAACTCATAATTAACTGTTTTGGTAACTCCTAAAGGAATAAGAAGAATTATTATCAATATTACAAAAAGATATTTAACTTTTAATAAAGAATTATGAGTATTAATTTTTACCCTCCTTTTAGTTGTTGGAACCGCAGCACATGCATCTTGAATTGCACCAATTGGACATATCCATCCACAGAAAACTCTGTTTGTAAATAGAATTATTAGGACTAATATAGCTATTAGAAATAGTGGAAAAATTCCTTCTATAATGAATGAAAAAATGAATTCTAAAATTCCTGCCCCATTTGAAATTGGATTTCTAGGAGAATTCAATATTGGAAGAACTTTCAGGAAGGTATCTAAACTCAATAGATTTATTGCAAAAATTACTTCTAATAAAACGTAATTTATTACAATAAAAGCAATAATTTGAACGATGTGCCTAGATGTAGTCGTCCTCCGATTTTTTATTTTTAACAGAAAGCTTTTAATATTCAAAAATTACCACTGAACACTTCTTTAACAAATTTAATTAATACTGTTTAAAAAAATTAATTCTTCTCTTAAGAAATTTCAAAAGGAGAAATAGAGCTATTATAATAATTTATATGAAATATTTTAAAATTTAATATTTTATAATGATAGTTTATTTAAGAAGCACAGTCTCTAAATTTGTTGGTGACTTTGTTTGTTTTCTAAGTTTCTTATGGATCATTGTTGATAAACTAACACATTTTGTTGCCTCTCCATGGTTTACTATTATAGATTTCGGTCTCGGTTGAATTCGTCTTAAAAACTGTGAAATTTGACTTCTCGAAGAATGCCCAGAAAACCCTTCAAGTGTAAATACTTTTAGATTAATTTTTACTAGTTGGGTCCGACCTTTAGCATCAACATAGGTGAATTCACGAAAACCTTTTTGTATTCTTGAACCTAGAGTACCATTAACTTGATAAGATACGAAAATGAGCGTATTTTTGGGATCATTTGCTAATTCTCGTAAATATTGTACAGATGGTCCACCTATAAGCATTCCGCTAGTAGCTAAAATAATACAAGGTCCTCCTTTAATGATGTCCAATCGCTCTTCCTGTACTGAAACTGTTTCGAAATAATCACTTAAAAAAGGATTTTTCCCTTGGTGTAATATCTTTTCTCTTAAATCACTACTAAGATAATCTGGGTTAGCTGTATGTATTGCTGTGGCTTCACTAATTAATCCATCTATAAAAATGGGTACTTTATCTATAAAGCCTTTCGAGATATATTCTTCAAGAACAATTAATAATTCTTGAGCTCGTCCTACAGCGAGAACTGGAACTAGCACTTTTCCACCTCTTTTAAGAGTAGAATTTAAAATCTGTTTGAGTTCTTTTTCAGATTCTTGCCTACTTGGAATTCGATCCTGAGGTCCACCATATGTTGATTCTATTAACAAGCTTTCAACTCTAGGGAATTTTACAGCTGCTTTTTCTAATAACCGAGTTTTTTGAAATTTAAAATCACCTGTATATACAAAATTATAATCCCCTTTCCCAAAATGTAAATGAATCATTGATGATCCCAAAATATGACCAGAATTATGAAGCGTTAATTTGATATCAGGAGCGATATCAGTTACTTTACCCCAAGAAAGGGGAATTGTATGAAGGACTGTCTGCTTTACATCTCGTTTTGAATAGGGTAAAGGAGATCCTTCTTTTTCACAGATTTGAATGAAATCTAGTTGTAACATTGTCGCTAAGTTTCTAGTAGGTAAAGTACAATAAACAGGGCCACGATAACCATATTTATATAGAAATGGAACAAGACCACAATGATCTAAATGTGCGTGTGAAATTATAACAGCATCAAGATCTCTTAGAGAAAACTCTGGAACATCAAAAAATGGAAACTTATCGTTAGGGTTACCAACATTCAGTCCCACGTCTAGTAGTACGCTACTATCCCTAGTCTGTATTAAAATACAAGATCTTCCAACTTCACGAAAACCTCCTAAAGCTGTTAATCTTATGTTCAGATCCTTAAATAATGGAGGTCTATGAATTCTTTTACCTATTTTTAAAAGAATATCTTTTTGAGTTTGTCTTTCTTTTTTAAGCATCCCTCTAATTAATTGAATAGTTCTTGATGTAAGTGGGGGTGTTCTTATTGTTCTAGGTTGCCAAAAAGTATTTGATCTTATCTCCTTTAAGTTAACTCCCTTTTTCCCTATCACAAGTCCTGGTTTTCCTGATTCAATAATAACCTCACCTCGTGTGTGGTCGAATTCAATAGCTGAAATTTCAGCTTCATCATTCACTAAATTCCTAATGTATTCTTCGGTCTCTACAGGGTCTTTACGCTTATCTACATTCCAGCGGAAAACAACGCGTTTTCTCATTGTTTTTGCTAAATCTTTTAAAATTGTAGAACTTTCTATAGCATCTACATCTGAATTTTCGGAGTAAACAGCAATTTCTGGTCCCTCAAATTCGATCTTATTTACCTGTATTTCAGGTGGCAGGTTTTGGATTATTTCATTTCTTATTCTTACTAGTTCTCCTTCATAACTCATAATAATTCATCATTTTGATTATTCCTATCTATATTTTTATCCCAAATACCAAACTCTGAATCTAATTTATTGCTTACGAAATTTATGTTTTAGTCAATTAACTTAATATACTGAAATACTTAATAATAACACTCGAAATTTTATTTGCATATATATTCTGATATTTGATAAACACTATTTTGAATAAATAGAATATTTTTCTCTTACAATAAAACTCAATTAATGAAGAGAATTATTTTTAGAATGAAATACTTCTAAATTTCTATGATAGATATAATTTAATCAAATAAAAACATT
>JBHLNR010000305.1:482-2861 GCA_048941385.1 Promethearchaeota archaeon | reverse complement strand
AAAAGAAGAAGAAAACGAAGATCTCAAAAAACGAATTCAAGTAAAACAGAAAGAAATTCAAGATTTAAGTATTGAGATAAATAGAATTACAGAAGGGATAATCGAGGGTGATGTAAAAAAGATTTCTAAAGAAATAAATGATTTAGACCTTGAATGTTCAAAAACAATTGAACAAATAGAAAAAAACATTGAAGAAATCGCCTTATTAAAAGAAAAAATTGAACAAAGTCATAAAAAGGATTAAAAAAAGTATTATTACAATTCTTGGATCATTCCTATAATTACAGGTAGTATAATGCTTATCACCACCCCTATTAAAAGAGAGAGAAAAAAATTTTCACCAGATTTTTCTTTCAACTCTTTAAAAACTGTTATAAAGAGAATAATTATCGATATTAGTAAAATCCCTAATAAAAGCAAAACTTGAAAGGTTAACTGATTTCCAATCATAAGATAAACCTAATGAATGATTTAATGATTTCTACTCAAGATATACATAAAAACTGATCAAATAATTTGAATAAAAAAAATATTAGAAATCATTCTTCAATATCTAAATTAAGATACTAAATGCTCCCGTCTACAGGTCTAATTTTTTCGCGCGTAGCTAATTTCTCTGAGAGTTCTTTTTTGAGATCCGCTAGTTTATTCTGCTTTTCCATAATAGTTTTATTTATTTGTAAAGTATCCATTTCAAATTTAGTTAGATCTTTTTGAATTTTAAGGTATCCTTCCTCTGCTTTAGAAATTTTTTCACCAGGTGCATTAGTATTTACTAATTTTACGTAAACTAGTTGCTTTTTAGCTAAATTACCTCTTTCTTTAGCTTCATCTAGTTTTTTATATGCCATTTTCACTTTAATCTCAGCAATTTCCGTTTCTACATTAGCAATCTTGCGTTGGGTCTCAGCAATTTTTGTCTGGATTTCTGCGACTTTTTCATTGTACTCGGCTTGATTTTTCTCAGCTTTTAAAAGATCTTCACTAAATTTTAATAAACTTTTTACTTTTTCTTTTCTTTCAACTAATCTCTTACTTTTCTCCGCTAACCTCTCACGTATTTTTGCTAAATCAATTTCATTCTTAGCAAGCATTTCTCTAGCTTTTGCTCGTTTTACAACTTGTTTAGCTAAAACTTTCATTTCACTTGCGGACTCTTTTTCAGCTTTCGCTATAATCGAATTTTCTTCTGCTAATTTTTCAATACTTTTAGTTTCTTCCATTTAATTAACTCCTTATTTTTTGTTTTTTATTAGCGATTTTTATCATAGATCTGAATATGTTAGTAAGCAAAATTTAATTAGCTCACAGAATACCTTAAAATTAACTGTACATTTCTTCATCAACGTCTATATCTTCCTCCTCCTCATCTTCATCTTCGAAATCCCAGTCATCCTCATCTTCATAATCATCGAATTCATAATCATATTTCTTTTTCTTTTCTTTTGTATTTAAAACCATTTTACTTTATTTTCCTCCTATTTTATTATAATAATGTTGAATTGATAACATAGTATTTAAATGTTACCATTTGAAAACATAAAGCATCATCGATAACTTTATATACTTTGATATCATTAATTAAAATATTGAGATGAATTAAAAAAGAATTCTAAGAGAAATTTATAAAATGTCAAAAAAACCCCCTAAAAAAAGAAGCAATTTTCTTGGATTTAGACTTTCAGAAGAAACACTTTCCAAATTGGATCTAATTGCCCAGCAGCAGAATAAAACACGTGGTTTAGTTGCTAAAGACGCAATTGAACAATGGCTTAATTTAGAATTATTTAATCAAACTAATGAAATGATCATGATCTCCAAGTCAATATTTTCTAAAATTCTTTCCAATTTAGACGAGCAATCATTAGAAAGTGTAGCGAAAGATTTTGCTAAATTGTTATCTGACATAATGAAATTTACAACAGCAAGGCCTATGAATGAAGAGACTTTAAAATCTTATATAGATTTTTCAGTTGAATTTTTTGGGAGGAATGGGTTAAAATGGTTTAATACTCTTGACATCTCAACTCAAGGCAAATATCTTATCTTCAGAGGTTTACATGATATGGATGAGGTATATTCAATTTTTTTCACAGAATTCTATAAATTTCTCTTATCTGAATATTTCAATTTAGATTTTACTTCAAACTTAGAAGAAAAAACGTCTAATTTAATTCATTTAGAATTTATTCTTAACTAAAGAATGAAATAGAACATCAATCAAAAAAAATAATTCAAAAGGAGAAAAAAATTAAAAAATGATACCAAGAAAAATTGTTGAAGGTCTTGTAGACAATTACGTCTATATCTATATTAAAAACATAAGTAAAGAATTTGGTGGGAAAATTAATTCTATAAATGATTTCGACATTATATTGT
>JBHLNR010000305.1:0-472 GCA_048941385.1 Promethearchaeota archaeon | reverse complement strand
ATTTCATATATCCCACTATCAGAAATAAGCGTAATTACAGAGAGACGATAAAAAATCTTAATTACAAATCCAAACACCTTTTTTCTTTTTAAAAATACTCAAAAAATCAGTTGGTAAATACTTTCTAATAAAAAATATGAAGGGACTTATTATGGTAAATATAGGAGAATTAGAAATTTTAGCAGTAGAAAATTCTGTCATTTCTAAAAAAGAAGAAATATATGCAAGAGAACTAAAGAAAGTAGCTATGATTGAATTAAAAAAAGCAAAGGCTCGAGAGATTCTTACTGAGAGGATATTGGAATCCTCTAATATAAAAAAACAGATGGCTGAAAAAAACCAAGAAATTATAGATAGAAAGATAAAGAATAAGGATCTCTTGCATATCCCTGATATTGTTTTAGATAATGAAAAAAATTATGCTATTTATAATGAAAAAGTTGCAAGGATTCAAAATAGTGTCGCCACAATA
>JBHLNR010000304.1:0-2911 GCA_048941385.1 Promethearchaeota archaeon | reverse complement strand
GGCTTTATTAATATTTAAATTTTTTCGTTTTTGTCAAAACTATTGATTATGATTTATATTTATAATTACGTTATATATTCGTAAATTGAATTTCCAAATTCAATTAAAAATTAGAGTGAAAATTGATGAGTTCCGAAGAGGAAATTTATCGAAACTTACAAGAACATTTGGATCAACAACCAATTGGGTATGCTGCTGTAGAATCAGGTGCGGACATTCGTGTCCTTAAGCATGTGTTTACACCTCGAGAAGCAGAAGTTGCAATATGCTTAAATTATAAATTTGAACCTATGGAGCAAATTATCGAGCGTGCTAAAGAAAAAGGAATTACAGGCGATGATTTAGAACAAGTGATTGATGGATTGGCAAAAAAAGGAAGTATTGGTTATCGAAAAAAAGATGGCAAAAGTTATTATAGAAATATCCCTCTTGTATTAGGATTTTATGAAAATCAAATCAATAAAATTACACCTGAATTTGTTAAAGATTATTTAGAATTAACTGAGGATATGAAATTTGGTCTATCATTTATAAGTACGAAAATCTCTCAGATGCGTACTATTCCGGTAGAAAAAAGTATCACTCTTGAACATCATGTAGGCAATTATGACTGGGCAAGAGAGATTGTTCAGAATGTAGAAGGACCGATAATAATGCGAAGTTGTATATGTAGAGAAAAAAAGGCTCTTGAAGGGGAACCATGTAAAAAGACTAATCGATTGGAATCTTGTATGTATTTTCGTGATTTTGCCTTAGCCGATATTAAGATGGGAGAAGGTAGGGAAGTTTCAAAAGAAGAAGCTCTTGAAATACTTCAAAAATCTGAGGAAGAAGGATTAGTTCTCCAACCCTCAAATGCTCAAGAACCTGAATTTATTTGTTGTTGTTGTGGTTGTTGTTGCGGAATGCTAGAGGGTGTTATTCCAAAATTACCAAACCCATTAGATTTCTGGATGAGTAATTATTATGCTAAAGTTGATCCTGAGTTATGTTCTGGTTGTCTTACATGTGTCGATAGATGTAATGTTAATGCGATTAAGTTCAGGAGAAGCATCAATAGCTCTAAGGTTAACTTGAAACGGTGCATAGGATGTGGTCTTTGCGTCACAACTTGCCCAGAACAAGCAATCACACTACATAAAAAAGAGAAAGAATATATTCCTCCAAAAAATCATGAAGATATGTATGAAACAATAATAAATCTGAAAAAGAGTAGTAGTTAAAAAAATAATTAAAATAAATTCTAATTACCATTTCATTCTTTTTATTTAATTTTTGGATTATAATATCAACTTTTTTTAAGCAAGATTTCCTCAGATCATTATGACCCTTGAAAGAAAAGATGCTCCTAGGACATTTATTCCCATTTTTATGATATGGATTTTCCTATGCAATATTACGGCGATATTATTAGCAGTTATATGGAACATTTATTTTCCTCAGAGTTTTTTCTTTGACGCGACGATTTCTATGTATATTATTATTGCGATAAATATTCTTAGCATCATTCTATTATACCCTTTACTTCGCAAGGATCCATTAACACCATTTCTAATGAGTGCTATCATTTGGTATACTGTAACAACAATAATATATGTCATTTTGGGGGCTTTTATTGCACTAATACCAGGAACCTTCCAATTACTAGGAGACCTTTGGTTTCATTGGAAGCTGAATAAGCTGATTGGGTGAATTTAAGTAAGATAAAATGAACTTCTACAATTTTTAAAGAATTTTATCAGATTATATTCAATATTGCGAGGCTAATTGAAGCAATGAGAATTATACCGAACATAATTGCAAATACCCACTGTTTTCTTTGTCCATAGTAACCTGCTGCATTGATTACAGCATAAATTACTGAACCCATCGCTAGAATAAAGAAATAGGGTGCCCAAGAGAGATCGATAAGGAGAAATGTTCCACTTATTAAAGAGAGAATTCCCATGATAAATTCAGCAGTTATATGAAATTTAATTGCTATAGGTTCAGTTTCTAATTCTGGTACCTGTTTTGTTAGAAGCAACATTGTCCAAAGTCCTATAATCCCTATTCCTATTACTATTGCGTATAATCCACTAATTATTGAAAGAACCATAATTCACACATTTTTACGCATTTAATTAATGAAGAGAAGAACTTAATTGATTAAAAGATTTATGATCCTGGAAACTGACAAATTTAAGGAAATATTGGTAAATAATAAAGTATCAAATAAAAAAGACAAATCATTAGTTATTATTATTAATTTATTTTTATTGAATTAGTAATTGAAAAATATGTCAAAAGAACCACCGAGTAACGAATCAGATAAGATTATGGAACAAATCCATAAGATGTCAAAAGGTCAAACGCTGGATTTAGTTATCGATCACATTTTGCATGGAGTTACACCAGAAATGATAGATTGGTGGTGGGATAATATAGATACAAACAAGCGCTATAAATTATGGCACCCGAAAGACCATCAATCTTTTCAATGGGAAGTTTCCCCTAAAAAAGGTCATATAGGGGCGATACAAAGGGTTAATGAAAATATTGGGGGGCTCCCCACTACTTTAAGAATCCGATGGGAAGATCAGAGTACTTCACCTATACCAATTGAATATGACCATGCATTAGTAATGAGTATTCTTGATCACAATGACAATCCAACAAGTTGGGCTTTACATGAATATGAATCAATTGAAAATGGAACAAGATTACGCACAACATTTCGATTACCTGCCAGAGTTCCAAAACAATTTATCGAAGCGCTACGTAAGCATAGTAAAGAAGAGATGAGTGAATTTGTCAATTTTTTACCAAGCTTATTCGAAAAAAACAAAAACTCAACTTAATCTCATATAACTTTTCATAAGAAAATCGAAATTTGTTAAAAAGGCTATTATTCAATAATAATTGAAAGAAG
>JBHLNR010000124.1:0-11767 GCA_048941385.1 Promethearchaeota archaeon | reverse complement strand
GCGTTATACTTAATTTATTATGGTGTGGTCCGAGAATTGAATTAACATTTTTTTTTTCTAATTTTTCTTAATCTTTGGATATGTTAAAGAACATCAATCTTTTTAAAAACAAAAACAGCAATAATATATATATAAAATTATAAATAATTACATTAACATAATTATTTTTAACAAAACAAAATAAGCTTCTTAATGTGATAAACACATGGTATTATTCCATAATCCATTGGGAGATCCAATGCGGATAATTACGATCTATGTTGCTCAAGGTCTTGTTTGTGCGTGGTTTGCTTATTTAGCATATAAGATCTTAAAGAGAGATAGAAAGAGATTGAATGTTATTTTTTCTGGATTTTACCTATCAGCTGTTATTGGTCTAATTTTTAACTTTATATATGGACCGATTGATCATGAAGGCGTAATACTTGTCTTAAGCTATTTAACATATTTTGGGGTCTTTTACTCACCGATTTTTCTCGTTGTTTTTGATTTAATTTTGCTTAAATCTGAAAAAGTCATAAACCCTATTAAACAGATGCTTTTACTTATAGGTTTCGGTATATTCATGTTCTGTATGATTTTCTTTATAATTACTCCCGAATGGGGTGTAAAACTTAATGAGGATACAGAGTGGAAACCTATTTGGTATTTACCTTTTTTTCTCTATTTAGCAATAGGTGAAGCTCTGTTTGTACTTATTCCAAAATTTTACCTCTCATTTCGAATTTATAATAAATTTGAGGATGAGCAATTAAAACAGAAATGGAAATATTTCATATATGGATATTGTGCATTAATTATTTTCATGTATGGGATCATGATCTCAAATTTCTTAGCTTCTTTTGAAATTGACATTAGAACAGTAATGGGGATTATAGGGATTATTTCGGGTATTAGTGGTGGTTTCTTGATGTATATCGGAGTAGGACGCCAACTCGAGAAATAAAAATCCTTTTTTTTATTTATTTACTTAAATTTTATTTTTACTCATTAACATTATTATATATAATAGAGTTAAAACTAGAGATATAAATCAATAATTTTGAATATTTCCTATTTACAGAGCAAATTTAATCTTTAAATCCTTTAATATTGGTTGATTTATGATTGAAGAATTAATACGTGTAAGGGGGATTGGACCAACTGCAGCAGAAAGATTAATTGATGCTGGAGTAAAATCAATTGAGGAGATTGCAAATTCTAAACCTGAAGAATTAGCATGGATTAAAGGAATTGGAATGATCTCTGCAAATAGAATCATTGAAAATGCTCTAGAATTAATTAAACTAGAAAAAGGAATTCAAAAAGTTTTAAACTCCATAAAAGAGAACTTCGCTAGTAATTGCCCTAAATGTGGGGGTGAAATGACTGAAAAACTTATAATCCTCGGCCCAGAAAGAAGATTAAGAGCAAACCAATGTACTTTATGTAAGTTTTACTTGCCAAAATGACTATATAAACGATATGTAAATGTAATTTTAAATATATAACCAGAAAGAAAAAAGAAATATGTAAGATAGAAAATAAAGAGAGATAAAGAAAACTCCTGCTCTTTTATCTACTTTTTTCCTGATTGCAATTGTTACAAACACAAAAAAACTAGCAATTAAGGTATATAAAACAGTAGGAATTGCTAGCGCAGCTGTTATATAATTAGGATTTCGATTAAATACAACATGTCCAATACCAATAGAAAGCGTTGAATCTACTATACATGAGCCTACAATATCACCTATAGCTATTTGATGATGCCCTAATCTTAACGCATTAATATCAACTGCTAACTCAGGAAGGGAAGTACCGATTGCCACAATAAAGAAACTTATAATATATTCATGAATATTTAAGATATTCGAGATAAATATAACGGATTCAACAATCATAACAGCAGCTATTGTTACTCCTCCAAATCCTAAGAGTGCGAGGAAAAGATGGTAAATTTTAGGTTTAGGTGTTTCTATTTTTTCAATCATCTCCATTCTCTCTAAAATACTTTCTTTATTAGCATTATAAATTAACCATATATAGATTCCTAGGCACCCAACCAATAATATCCCATCTAATCTAGTGACATAACCTTTCTCAATAATGGTAAAAATTAATACTAGTGACAATACTTCACATGCTCCTAAAATAATGATATCCTTTCTATGAACAAAAATCACTCCAGTAACTAATGGTAATATTCCAAATATCAATGTAAGTTGTGTTAAATCTGAACCTACAGAATCACCAATATCAATATCAGCATGTCCTATTGCACAAGAAACAAGTGAATTAAATATCTCTGAAATATCCGTGCCTATAGAAACTAAAGTTACACCAATTATTAAAGGTGAAATCCCTAAGGCCGCTGCAAGAATTGCAGAATGTTTCACAGCCTTTACACTACAAAAAATAATAAGTGCTATTCCTGCAGTTAATATTAATAATGCTAATAATAGACTCATTGGTTTGGGTCAGATATTTTTTATTATAATACTTTATTGTCTTAGAGAAAATCCAACGAAGTTTTTAGAACATTTAAACTACTCAATTATAAAATTCTGAATAGTAGCTCATTAATCTAATAATGTATGTGATAGTTTGATTCTCCATTTCTATTAGATATTTTCTCATATATAAAACTATCCATTTTTTATCCAATGTTATCCATAACATATCCATAATTCGAAAATTTATTATACAACAAAACAAAAATATACTTAATGGTCGAACATAAGGAATTTCATATTTCTCTGGAGATGGATGTTTTCGATAAACTAGAGGTAATAAAAGATTACCATGGAATAAAAAATGTGACTGAAATTATTCGATTTCTCATCACAAAGGAATATAGAGAAATAAAAAAAGCAGAATCAAGTTAATCTGTGTTTAATGATCTTAAATCAAACTAAAACTACAAAGAAGCTTTAAGGAACAGAATTAACAATAAAAATTGAAGAAATTTCTATTTGATCTAAATAGATAGTAATATAGTATAATTTTCAGTAGAAAGATTCTTTTCATGTTGTTTAATTCTGTATGCATGAATTTACCAACGCCAATAAATATCCTCTGCATGACCTATCATATTTTTAATTTGGATTTTTTCACCAGTATCTAAAACAAATTCACCTGAGTATAATCCATGTAATAAAGAAGAATCTAAATAGATAATTCCAAAATTAATTTTCTCTCGATGTGGAATAATAGGCTTTAAAACCATACTAAATCGATTATCATTACTTGAAAATTTCCAAGGCTTAGTTGGATTGCGATTTTCATGGTGAAAGGCTACCTCATCTATTTTATGAGCTTTTCCATCATAAAAGATGATATTTTCTGTATGCGTTGATAAATCTCCAAATCCATATCCGATATTAAAGGCAACTGGTACTCTTTTTACTAAACCACAGGCAGAACCCCATAACCAATGTGTATGATAAGGCCAAATCCCACG
Organism: Promethearchaeota archaeon; assembly: GCA_048941385.1. Lineage (GTDB taxonomy): Archaea > Asgardarchaeota > Lokiarchaeia > Sigyniarchaeales > SOKP01 > Loki-b32. Next base: position 8,325 of record JBHLNR010000124.1, on the reverse strand, counting down.
ACCCCAATCCATAAGACCAAAGGAGGAATTTGGTACGAGATTATAATCTGTTTCACCAATCTGAATTAATCCTTGAGCAGGCATCATATTTATTTTATGATTATAATAAAATCGTCTAGGGTCTTCCTTATACCCAGTTACAACTACGGTATTATCCCATTCTGGTTTATCATCAAGTATTATACTTCCTTTAATTCCTTTATTCATAAAAGTGGGATCCTCAATTTCCAATATTCTCTGATTGCCTTTTTTTGTTATGGTTGCATTAAATTTCTTGGAGGGAAACTCAATTCGACTATTTTCAAAAGAATTAAGTGGTAAAAGTTTGGATTTTGTAAAGAATTTAAATTCTCCCTTTCCCTCCCTCTCTTTTTTATTAAAATCAAGCCAAACATAACTCATCTGAGTAAGAAATCCAATATCTCCAATAGTAAGTTGAAAACCGAAATCCTTATTTAAAACTGAATAATGATCCCATTCCTTTATTCTAAGCCATCCTTTACCAATATTGTTCTTATTATATTTTAAAATTGGCTTTCTTGCCCATCCGCGTTGAACAAGAGTTCCATCCTTTTTAAACAAATCAGAAGCTTCTGTTATTTCGTTTTGGGTACCCATTTTCTTTCATAGAATCATAAGGTATTAATTGATAGTTTTAAAAAGAATAGAGACAAAATAAAATATATTATAATCAAAGGCAAAATAAAAGTAACTATATGCCTTCAGAGTTTGAGAAAAATCTAGAGAAATATGTTGAATTAATTGTTAAAGTTGGATTGAATTTACAGAAAGGACAACGCTTATTAATTGGTACACCATCAATAGTTAGAAATGGTGTTTCACCTGAACTTGCCCCTTTTATAAGATTAATAGTGAAGAAAGCATACCAGATTGGGGCTAGATACGTTGAAGTAATGTGGGAAGATGATCAAACTCGTCTTATTCGATATCAATATGCTCCGAAAGATTCTTTTGAAGAATATCCAACCTGGAGAACAGAGGGAGCCTATGATTTTGCTAAAGAAAGGGATGCCATGCTATTTATAGCAGGTCAAGATCCGGATTTACTCTCAGATATAGATCCTAATTTAATACTCACATCAACTAAAGCATATTTAAACCACATGAAACCTACAAATGACCTACGTAGAAAAGGTCTTGTTAATTGGTCAGCAATTGCAGCTCCTCTTGAAAATTGGGCAGATAAGATTTTTCCTGAAATCCCTCAGAATGAGAGAAAGGTTAAATTTTGGGAGACAATTTTTGATATTTGTCGTGTTACAGAAACTGATCCTATTTCAGCATGGCAAAAGCATATCAACCAGCTGCTAACAAGAGCCTCTTATCTCAATGATAAACAATTTCGTGCTTTACATTTTAAAGCAGATGGAACAGATTTAACTATAGGATTACCTAATGCTCATATATGGAAAAATGCTCATTTTACTACTCAAGGGGGTATCAGTAATGTAGTTAATATGCCGACAGAAGAAATTTTTACAACCCCTCATAAAGATATGACTGAAGGAATGGTTTCTGCCACTAAACCTCTTCCTACAGCCGTTATGGTTGAAAATTTAGTTCTAAAATTTTCAAAGGGAAAAGTGATAGATGTTTCTGCTTCAAAAGGTGAAGAATATATTCGTAATTATATTAAAACTGATGAAGGAGCATCAAGATTGGGTGAGATCTCATTAGTTCCTCATAGTTCTCCTATTTCTCAGTCTGGTCTTCTTTTTTATAGTATTCTTATAGATGAGAATGCTTCTTGCCACATAGCTTTAGGTAGTGGTATAAAAACTTGTATAAAAGAAGGAGTTAAAATGACTGATGAGGAATTTTCTACTATAGGAGGTAATTCAAGTAAGTTACATTTAGATTTCATGATTGGCTCAGAAAAATTAGATGTTGATGGAATAATGGAAGATGGTAAAATAGAGCCTATTATGCGTAAAGGAGAATGGGTATTCGCTGTATGAAAATTATTCTATTTTTTGACAAATATTATCAATTCTCTGAATTGTATCGTCAATAATCTCATCTGTATGAACTATACATGTGTAAAACCTGCTTCCCGCCACAGAAATCAATTCTTGATCAACTAACGCAGCTCCCATCTCACCCATGAAATCCTTTCGTATTGGGATTTGGCCTGATTGTTTTGGATCATTTAAATTCAATCCAAACACACAACTCGTCTGGAAGTGAACTGTTCCTCCAAAATTATATGAAAACCATGGTAAATCATGCTTAGCAAAAACTTCATTCAAACCTGAAGATAAACGAGTAGCAGCGTGCTCAGCGATTTCGGTAGCATTCGTTTCTTCAACAAACTTGATTGCCCAATAAGCAGCAACACAAGTCAATGGATTTGCAGCTATAGTACCCCCTGTATATGCTCTTTTTCCACCACTAACACCAGCACCACAGACCGCCATGACATCAGCTCGACCACCGATAGCTGCTGCTGAGGGAAATCCATGTCCAACAATCTTACCAAATACAGAAATATCAGGAGTATAACTATAATATGCTTGTCCTCCCCCCATATGCAATCGAAAGGCACATACAACCTCATCTGAGATCATTAATGCTTTATTTTCACGACATAATTCTTCAACTTCTTTATTGAATCCTGGTCTTGTAGGCATCGCTCCACTTTCCCCTCCCATAGGTTCAATTATAACAGCAGCTACTTTCCGTTTTTCATTAAACATTCTGCGGAGTTCTTCGATGTCATTAGGAGGACATGAATCTGTAAATTTAAATACTGGTTTAGGTATTCCATGGGACTCTAGGAGTTTAGTACCTGGTACATGCATATCATAAGTGAGTTGATCGCTCCAACCATGATAACTACCCCCTATTTTTATAATCCATTTTCTATTTGTAAATGCTCTAGCTATTCTTATAGCTAACATGTCAGCTTCTGTACCTGTTTGCAGCCATCTAATTATTTCACATGATGGAAAGTGTTTCTGTATTTGTTCCGCAGCCAAATATTCATATTCATGCGTAATTCCATGACAAGGCCCGATCTCTTGGATTGTTTCAACGACTTTATCAATTAAAGGTTTATATTGATGTCCTAAAATTATAGGACCACCACACATTAAATAATCAGTCATAACAACATCATCAACAGTCTCCATATAACAATCATAAACTCTTTTACTTGCTAAGGGAAACGGATGATTAAAGGCTAAGTTATGTTCAACCCCACCAGGAATGATTTTACGCATTCGTTCATATATTTCTTTTGATTTAGGATGTTTCTGATGATATCTTTCAATTATTCCTTTTAACTCTTCTGGTCTAAATCTTCGTATAGGGTTATTAACGATATAATCCGTCTTTGCTTTAATTTCTTCGTAATCCATTCAATAAAGCACCTTTAGAAGTTAATCTATTTTGGTAACTAAATTAATTAGTAACTTGGTACATCAAAAATTAAGTTTGTTTTTACTTTAGAAAAAAATTAACTTAATAAATTAATTTTGCGTGTTGATGGGATTAACAGGATTAACTAAATTATTCTTAATCAAGATTTCAATCGAATCGATAATTAAGTCTTCATTTTTATCACTTAGCCTGTCAAGTAACGTCATTAATGAAAATAAATTACCATCTTCGGATATTTTAAATATTTCATTTAGGACTTTTAAATCATTTCGAGATAACTTAATTTCTTTCTTTATTTTCTCAAGATCAGTTCTTTTAATCGCTATTTTAAAGAAATCCTTATAATATAAAGCAAAATAATTGTCAAGGAGTTCTGGAATGGTTTCTTTGAAAGGTTCCAACTCATGATCCCAATTCTTTAAAGTCTCTGAAAATTTTGCGTAAACACTAAGTCCAAAACTTAGTAATTGTTGTTTCAATCTTTTAGAAGCTTTATTGTTGAGGACAAGAACAGTTCTTAATTCTTCTATATCGGAAATAAGGCAATAAAAATGTTTGAAATCTAATTCAATTACGTCATAAATCCCATCAATTACCTCTTTTCGAAAACCCTTGGAGCGAACACTTTTTTTGAGAGAAATTTCTTGACCCACTAGTGAAATTGCTTGAATAAACCCTGAAAATAACTCATTTTTTCCTTCCATTAGGTCAGAATAGTTTTTAGAGAAGATAGGAAGTCCACTAATATTATGTATGAGGAGAATTCCTTGAATATTTTCAGCATCTTTAAATTTTTGCGTTCTTAATAAAAGGGCACTCCTTTTCCTTTGCTTCCTTGGCAATAGGATGTAAGATCTAAGACTTAAACTTGCTAAGATCCCAATGATAACCAATAAAACGATTAGAACTATCCATATAACATAATTTTGCAAAGGATCCTTCATAAACACTGTATAGGAAATTATAAGATTGACATCATCTACAGATATTGTTATTTTACGATCCAATTCAAAATCATCAGCTAATAAAACCATTATTGAGATTGAAATATTAACGTTTGTTAAGACATGGTTTTTAATATCATTCGCTCCGAAATTTAATGCTTGAAAAGTAGTGTTCATCTCACTTAATTTTATAGTTTTCTCAAGCTCATAATTATTGATAAAAATCTTTAGCTCAGAATTAGGAGACAATGTGTTAGGCCAGATCTCATCAATTTTATAATTAAAGTTAAGAACTGCATTGGTTACTTTAACATCAGTCTCGTTTATTGATTCTCCAATTTGACTTAATGATATTGTGGTATAACGGTCTATTTTTTTCTCATAAGTAAATGTGAGATTAACAAAATTTATGATTAATTCGTTAAATGTATCTCTATCCAAATTGGAAGCAACATTATCTTCAAGTTGGAGTCGTATACCTAAAGTAATGGTGAAATTGTTGAAATCAGTGCTTAAAGACGAAGAAAGATAATAAATTAAATCTTCTTGAGGTACACTTAGCATATAAGTATTATATAAATAATCTGTGCCTGGCGCACCTCCATTTCCTAACCATACTGTTTGTAGATAAGCTATCTCATAGACTTTATTTTTTTTTAGATCGGAAAGTAAAACATAAAATCTCACGTAGTCTCCATCTCCATAGGTATCAACTGGTCTATCTGGATCTACTCTCGCATTTCGACCATAATAATAATCCCAATAGCGATCTACGTTCTCATCTGCTGTTGCGTTAACTCTCGCTTGAATAGATGCACTAGTAATTATGTAGTCTGACATATTAACTGGCATGGTTATGTTTTGATCCCAATGAACACTAGGATTTTGAATAGCAGATTGGTCATCATAATCATGAGAAACTCTACAACCAACAGACGTAATTTCATCAACATCTGGACGATTTGGGAAACTAGGGTTATCTAATTCAGTCCAATTCGAAGCGAGAGGAGGATCTGCAATTAATGAGAAAGTCATTTTATTACCTAATACTTCAAAATTAGCCTGTTCAGAATGAATATTAACATTTGCATCGCTACCATCCCCTTGAATTGTTGTAAACCAATAGTCTTCAGATTGACTAAAATCCGAATTTTCAATCCAATTCTTCTCATAATGAACCTTTTTTGAAGCAAGAACATTTAACTGTAAACTTAAAGTAAATAAGATAAACAAAAAAACAGTTAAAATAATCTTTTTTAAAGTAGGTTGTGTAGATCTGGTAAAAAACAAAGTATCTCCTCTTAGATTCTTCTTAGGATCTAAATCAAATCTATCCTATACTCATTTGTATAATGAAAATACGTATATATAAATGAAATAGCTCTTAATTGAATCTTTATCATTTTCTTAAATTTCTTTGATAATATTGGTAATTTTCTTATTATCAAACAATGTTTATTTACATTAACATCATTTAGTTTAATTATGACGATTACTGAAAAAAAATATATTCTTGCGATCGACCATGGTACTCAGGGTCCAAAGACCGCTATAGTGTCTACTACAGGGGAAGTACTTGAATGGGCGTATGAAGAAACACCGATACATGCATATAGTGGGGGTATTGTTGAACAGAATCCAGATGATTGGTGGAATGCTATAAGATCTACTACTAAAAAAGTGATTGAAAGTGGTCGTGTACGAGTTGAAGATATAGTGGGTGTTTGTAATACAAGTCAATGGAGTGGCACAGTTGCTGTCGATAAAGATGGAAACCATCTAATGAACTCAATTATTTGGATGGATACACGTGGAGCGAAATATATAGAAAGACTCAATAAAGGATTAATAAAAGTCTCAGGATATAATTTAAGAAAAATCTTAAGTCTTTTAAAAAGAACTGCCGGAGGTCCAGCATCGCATGGGAAAGATTCAATTGCACATATTCTAGTTATCAAAAATGAGCTTCCAGATATATATGAAAAAACGTTTAAGTTTTTAGAACCTCAAGATTATGTTAACCTTAAATTGACTGGGATCTTTGCAGCATCCACAGCATCAATTCATCTTCATTGGCTTACAGATACGAGAGATCTAAACAATATTCACTATTCTAAGAAACTTCTGAGGATGTTCAAGGTAGAGAGAAACAAATTTCCTGATCTAAAAAATTGTACAGACATTTTAGGACCAGTTAAAAAAGAAGTAGCTGATGAGCTAGGACTGCAAAAAGACACACCAGTGGTCATGGGTGCCCCAGATATACATTCTGCTACTATTGGTTCTGGTGCTGTAAATGATTATGAAGCCCATATATATATTGGAACTAGTGATTGGATCTTTACTCATATTCCTTATAAGAAAACTGACATAGTTCATAACTTAGGTGCATTACCCTCTGCAATTCCTGGAAGATATATTGTGGGAAACGAGCAAAATATAGCGGGAGGTTCTTTAACTTTTCTTAGGGATAAGATTCTTTACCATAAAGATGAGTTATTAAGAGATGAAGCCGTACCAGATGTGTATAAAATTTTTGATAGAATAGTAGAAAAGGTGCCAGCAGGCTCAAATAATTTAATCTATACACCTTGGCTTATAGGTGAACGCTCACCCGTTGACGATGCGACCATTCGGGGAGGTTTATATAATTTATCATTTGAAATGTCTAGAGAGCATATAATTAGAGCCATATTTGAAGGTGTTGCATACAATATTAAATGGTTACTATCTGTTATAGAAGATTTCATAAGAAAGTGGGTTGTAAAAGAACGAGGAATTCCAAAAAAGTGGATTGTCATTCCAGAACTTAATATGATAGGTGGGGGTGCTCAAAGTGATATCTGGTGTCAAATTATAGCAGATGTTCTTGATAGAAAAATTAAACAGGTAGTAGATCCGATTCAAGCAAATGCTCGAGGTGCGGCATATATAGCATCAGTAGGATTGGGATATCTTAAATGGAAAGAAATTCAAACCTGTTGTGAAATTTCAAAAGAATTTACCCCCAATCCAGAAAATAGAAGCATTTATGATAAACTCTTTTCAGAATATAAAAGAATTTATAAAAGTATGAATAAAACCTATAGAAGGTTGAATAAAGAATAACTCAATAAATTTCTAATAATTCTATTTTTTAATTTTTAAATAGGAAAAAAAAATCTTAGAGAATAATTAAAAATCATTTAATTCTTCCAGTGGCGTTTTTTAATAGTGTTTCTGCTTCAGATACCATATCATTAATGATTTTTGATACACTTTCAATGCTATTAATTACACCAATACTTTGTCCTAGAAGTACTGCTCCAGAATTTACATCACCTCTATAAGCTGCAAGATACGCATTAGATGAAGAGATAAGTTCTTTAATATAATCTTCGCGAGACATACTCCGAAGTTTTTCTTCTTCTGCAATTTTTGCCTCTTTGTCCTCGACAAGGCCATGGTGTAAAGAGTATTCATTTTTCCATAATCTTATTGGTCCTAAAGCACCAGTAACTAGTATGGTATCTGATGCTTTTGAAGGAGGGACAACATTTTTATAGTTATCATGAAATTCTGCATCTTCGCTAGCAATGAATCGTGAACCCATAGCTATCCCTCCCGCTCCCATAGCAAGAGCTGCTGCTAGACCTGCTCCATTAGCAAATCCACCACACGCAATTACTGGGAAATCAGGATATTTTGCATGTACTTGTTGAAGTAGTACGAGTGTACTAACTTTTTCATAAGACTGATGTCCTCCTCCTTCACCGCCAGTCACAACCATACCATCTACACCCGACGCAACACATTTATCTGCTAGCCATAAAGCCGGAGCAACATGAAAGTGTTTAATTTCAGATTTTTCCTTTAATTCCTGGAATGTCTTACTAGATGGTAAAATTTTAGAAGATCCGGCACTAGTAAGTGCATAAATGCACTGATCTCTAATCCTCTGATTTTCCATTATAAATTTGGGAATTTCTGAACAGAGTTT
>JBHLNR010000123.1:0-11810 GCA_048941385.1 Promethearchaeota archaeon | reverse complement strand
ATGAGTATACCACATTTTGCTGTTAGTAATCCCGGTAGCCACGTGATTCTTTTAGGGAATGAAGCAATAGCACGTGGAATATTAGAAGCAGGGGTTATTATTGGTACAGGTTACCCCGGAACCCCCTCATCTGAGATTCTATCTACACTAGCATATATGTATCCATATTTCCCTTATTTAAAAATAGAATGGAGCATAAATGAAAAAGTTGCATTTGAAGTTGCTTATGGAGGTTCAATGTCTAATGTAAGATCGGTTGTATGTATGAAACATGTTGGTGTTAATGTTGCATCAGATGCATTTATGACAGCCGCTTATGCAGGAGCTCGTGGTGGGATGGTGTTAGTTTCAGCAGATGACCCAAATTGTTATTCGTCGCAAAATGAACAAGATAACCGATATTTTGGAATACATGCATTAGTTCCTGTCTTTGAACCCTCAACACCTCAAGAAGCTAAGGATTTAATTAAATATGCCTTCGATTTTTCTGAAAAATTTCAGAGTATTGTGTTATTTCGTACTACAACCCGATTAAATCATGGTAGAGGTGATGTAGTTCTTGGGGAGATTGAAGAAATTGATAGAGACTATGGATTTGACTGGGATCGATCTCGTTGGGTATGCTTACCTTCACATTCACGGGTACTTCGTCTTAGATTGTTAGAACGCTTGAAAGAAATTTCTGAATATGCTAATAATTTTCCATATAATTCTCTTCAAATTTCGAAAAAGCGATTTCATGGAAAACGAATTGGATTTGTTTCAGCAGGGGTACCATATTCTCATTTAATTGATACTCTTAATTTTTTTGACATAAAGAATGATGTTTCAATTCTAAAATTAGGAATGGTATACCCTCCTCCAAAAAAACTTATTAAAAAACTGCTATCTTCAGTAGATTACGTTCTTGTTATCGAAGAATTAGAACCGTTTATTGAAAATATACTGAAGCAAATTGCATATGATGAAGGATTATCAAAAGAAGTAGAGATTCATGGAAAAGATATGTTTCCTAGAAATGGGGAATTCTCAGCTGAACTTTACTTAGAAAATATAGCTGATTTGATGGATTTAGAGTATAATAGGGTATCAGTACCAGATGATTTAATCATCATGCCACCAAGACTCCCTATATTGTGCCCTGGATGTTCTCATCGTGCAAGTTTTTACGCGATTAAGCAGGTGGAAAAAAAATTGAAAACCAAGTTTGTGAATTCATCTGATATAGGATGCTATACATTAGCAGTTTACAAGCCACTTGAAAGTCTGGATACAGAAATTTGTATGGGAGGATCAATAGGCCTTGCAAATGGGATATCAAAAATACAATCTGAAGAAAATCCGGTTTTAGCTATTCTGGGAGACTCTACATTCTTTCATTCGGGTATACCTGCACTTATAAATGCTGTTCATAATCAAAATGAAATGTTAGTTATGATATTAGATAATAGATCAACCAGTATGACAGGATTTCAAGATAATCCTGGGACGGGAATTAAGATTACAAAAGATCAGGGTACAAAAGTAAATATTGAAGATCTTGTGAGGGGATGTGGAGTCTTACCTAATAATATATGGATTGAAGATTCTAATAATCTCTCAGAAATGATAAAGAAATTAGAGGAAGCGGTGAAAGCTGAAGGAGTCAGAGTATTCATATCTAGACATACCTGCTCTTTAGTAGAATTAAATGAATTTAAGTTAAAACAAATAATTCCACCAATTGTAAAAATAGATCCAGAAGAATGTAAAGGATGCCTTATATGTATCAATCAATTTGGTTGTCCTTCAATAATATTCGATGATGATAAAAAAAAAGCAGAGATTGACCAGGATTCTTGTAAGGGATGTATGGTTTGTATTGATGTTTGTATTCATGATGCTATTTATGAGGAGGGATAATAAAAAGATGATTAATTACTTCTTCTATCCAAAATCGATTGCAGTAATAGGTGCTACTAATAACCCAAAGAAATTTGGAAATACTGTTACCATTAATATTCTTAATAATAAAAAACGAGAAACTGAAGTATTTCTTGTTTCTCGAAGAAATCAGAAAATAGCAGGATTAAAATGCTTTAAATCCATTTTAGAGATTCAAAAAGAAATAGATCTTGCGATAATCTTAGTCCCAGCAAAAGTTATTGATGAGGTTATTGATGAGTGTATAGAAAAAAAAGTTAAGGGAATTATTATTATCACTGCTGGTTTTGGTGAAATAAATGAAGAAGGAAAGAAGAAGGAAGAAGAGATAGCTTTACGATGCAATAAAGCAGGGATCCGGATCCTGGGTCCAAATTGCGTAGGAATACAGAATTTAGACTTAGGATTAAATGCTTCATTTATTCAAACGGCTCCAATAGGAGATATTAGTATGATCAGTCAATCAGGATCCTTTGGATGTGCGAGTTTTTACGCAATGGAACGAGAAAATATTGGCTGTTCAAAATTTGCAAACATTGGCAATAATATTGATGTTTCATTTAATGAGATACTAAAATTTTATAATTCAGATAAGAATACTCATATAGTATGTATTTACATGGAGTCTATTGAAAATGGTAAAAAATTTCTAAAGATCCTTAAAGATACTTTACTCAAAAAACCTGTTGTTATATTAAAGGGGGGAAGAACGCATTTTGGGATGAAGGCTGCTAGTAGTCATACAGGTTCAATAGCTACAGATTATAGAATGTTAAAAACTTCTATAAAGCAAGCAGGAGCTATATTAAGTGAAAATATAAATGACTTTATAACTGCTCTTAAGACATTTTCATACTTACCAATTCCTAAAGGAGAGAGAATCGGCGTTCTCACTAATAGTGGTGGGAGTTCAGTATTGTTTAGTGATAAAGCAGCAGAATTTAACTTGAATATGATTGAATTCTCAGATGAATTTAAAGATAAAGTAAAACCATTTTTAATACCCCTAGTAAAATTAGTAAATCCCCTTGATATGATCGGAGGTGCTGACGAATCTACTTATTATAATATCACTAAAATTATGCTTGAGGACCCAAATATAGACATTGTTGTTGCTTGTGTTGTTATTCCACCATTTTTAGAAATGAAATCAGATGAACATTATCGAGGAATTATACGCGCATGCAATGATACTGGAAGAAAGAAACCAGTAATACCTTTAATTATGTTTGGTGAAGAATTCAGAAGTTTACGAGAACATTCAAGGCGAGAGAAGTCAATAATCTTTTTCACACCTCATGATGCGGCTTATGCTATAAAAATTTTGATTGAGAGAATGAAATTATTGAGTAAATTTGATAATGTTTAGTACTGGTATAATAAGTTAACGAGTTAATGCTAATCTACTATAGTAAACTCACTTTTTTGTAGAATTTGTATGGCTTCTTCAATAATATCATCCTCTACACGTACTATAAGCATTGAATCATCTTTTACTAATGTAGAGTAACAATAATCAATATTAATTTTATTATCTCCCAGAGTTTTAGGAATTAGATATAAAGCGTTTGGTTTTTCATTTAACCTTATTGCAATTACTTCTGTAGTAGAAAGGAGATAATTTTCTTTTTCTAGTACAGTAATACATTCTTCTGGTTTATCTACTAAAAGTAATAACAATCCATATTCAGATGTTTTTGCCACTGTTAGAGCTCTAATAAAGATTTTGTTATCCATTAGAAGTTTAATAAATTTAGCTAGCACACCTGGACGATCTTCGAGAAATACACTTAATTGTATCATTTTATTGTACTTTTTTTAATTTATCTTATAGCTGTAAATTTTAATATTACTTTTTTTTTAAATTGTATAATAATTAAAAATAAAAATTAAAACTATCAACTGTAAAATTCTTTAAATGATAAAAGATTTCTACGATAAACACAAGAATTTTTCTTGTAGGAAATTAACAGAATATTACATTTCTCCCGGAATTAAATGCAAATTTGATCTTTTAAAGGCAAATCTCAATACTAAAAAGACATATAATTATGGGATTGATCTTGGTTCTTCCGGAAATTCATTTCTATTCTTTTTAGATAATATTAATCAAAAATTCTCATTGGATATAGCAGATCTTCCTTTAAAGCAATATATAAATAAGAATAAATGGCATCCTATTTGTGGGGACCTTCTAAAACTACCCTATCGGGATGAAATTTTCGATTTTATAAGCGTTCTTGATGTAATTGAGCATCTGAAAGAGGATGAAAATGCCATATCTGAAATGAGTAGAATCTTAAAGAAAAAGGGGATCCTAATAATTACTGTGCCACACAGAATGAAATATTACACTGCCCAAGATTATTTAATAGGACATTATCGACGCTATGAAATAAAGCAAATTATCCATAGTTTCAAAAGATATAATCTTAGAAATCTCAAAACATTTGGGATATATGGTCAATTGATGATAATATCTGATCTTCAATCAACAAATCCAAAAAAACTTGAAGAAAGTTTAATAACCCTTAGAGAAAAATATGAATCCAATATCGGATTCAGAGTATTATGGGATCTCATCGTGAAGTTTTTTTCTAAACTAATGAAATTAGATGCAAAATATAATTCTATCTATAAGATTAGAAATATAGGTCTAGTTTTTATAAAGAAATAATTAAACTCATGAATTCTCCCTTTTTAATTTTTCAAAAAGTTTTTTATATTCCTCTATATATTTCTCATCGTTAGTTTCCTCAATCTTTTTTAGAAGCTCTACTGATTTAGTTAAAATTTCAGACTTCTTCTTAATTTTATCATAATAAAGATTCTTTTTATCTTGTGATTTTTCCAATTCTAGCTGATGTTCATATTCTTTAATGGAAGTCTTAATTTCTTCTTGATTTTTGACTACCGATTGGGTTAATTGAATTTTTCTTTGTTCTAATTTTATACAGTTTTCACAAACAATCTCTTCCCTTCTCTCTTGTTTTCTTATCTTTTCCCCCTTCTGCATCATAAAAGGATTTTTACAACGGTCACATGCAACCAATTCAAGTATTAATTTATCAGCATTAGTATCGGGCATACTTAAGAGAGAGAGGAAAATTAATTTTTAAAAATTTATCTATTATAATTATAATTTTGTCTTAATAATATATTATTATCCTATTAATCCTCATTTTTTTAGTAAAGTAATAATAGACAAAGGTATTTCGTTTTTTATGGATCTTGGAGTAATTATAATCCTCATATCTTTTGGCATAATATTTGGAATTATTGGTTCCATCGCAGGAATCGGTGGTGGGGTGTTTTACATGTCACTAATGATATTACTATTCGCTATTCCTATTGACGAGGCTAGAAATACATCCACTTTTATAATTTTTCTTTTCTCTGGAGCAGCGTTTATTAATTATTACAGGCAAGGAAGAATCAACCTCAAATTATCATTAATCTTTGCAGGTTTTGCATTATTGGGTAGTATATTTGCTAGTGTTTTCTTTATTTTATATCCAATTGATAATTATATTTTAAAAATTATTATTGCTTCTATTGTTCTGGCATCAGGAGTAAATATGATAATTAAAGCAGTAAAAAGTTATAATTCTGATGAAAATAATCAAGATCCCTCGAGAATCGATTTTTCCTTTAAAAATTTTGATTTTAAACATAAATTGAGAATTGGGATTCCCTTGTTTTTCATCGAGGGGTTCCTTGCATATTTGGGAGGTATTGGGGGTGGTATGTTATTTGTTCCAATATTATATATCATTTTTCATATCCCTATTCATTATTCAACATCGACATCCACATCAATGATATTTTTTATTGGAATTTACAATGCCACAGCTAGAATGATTACTGGTGAGATTCATTATCTTATTGGTCTTTTTATAGGAATTGGGGCAATTGGGGGTTCTTTGTTAGGGGCAAAAGTATCCCGTAAAATACCAAAGAATTATCTTCAATTCGGGGTTTCTGTAGTATTAATATTCTTAGCAATCAGGATGTATCTAGTATGAAAAAATGTTATTAATAATAATGAGTTTGACTTGAATTATTAAAAATTTATAAATTTTCTTTCTTAATCTTTAAATGAGTAAACACCAAAAATAATGATAAGAGGATTATAGTAATGGTACAAGTAAAAGACATCGAAAAACTTATGGAGGATTTTATGATTGAGCCTGAAGAAAGATTTATTGATATAAAAAGATACCTTCTTAGTGAATTTAAATGGAGTGTAGATCCTCTAAAAAAATCTCAATTTCTAATTAGAGGTATTCCTATAGAAGATAATATGAAACTTGGAGACCTCTTAAATGCATATCTACCGGAAGAGATGGTAGTTCTTAAGGAATTATAGATCTGTTTGGCTTCTCCTTTTCTAACCTCAGAATTTTATTATTTCTTTATTCAAAAATGATTGTCTTGTTATTACTAATAAACACTCTATCTTCAAAAACAAGTTTTAATGCTTTTGAAAGAGCCACTATTTCAACTTCTCTTCCAGCTTGTTTCATATCCTTTACAGTATATTTATGATTGATGTGAACAATTTCTTGAACGATTATTGCTCCCTGATCTAAGTTTTCATTAACGAAATGAGATGTTGCCCCAATAATTTTTACTCCCCTATTGAAAGCTTGTTCATAGGGGTTGGCCCCTGTAAATGCGGGTAAGAAGGAGTGATGAATGTTTATAATTTTGTTCTCGAATTTAGAAACAAATTTTGGAGTTAGAATTCTCATATATTTGGCAAGAACAAGATAATCAGGTTTATATGGTTCAATAATTTTTAAGATTTCCTGTTCATGATCCTCTCTAGTTTTATTTTGATGACTTATAAAATGAAAGGGAATATTAAATTTACTAACTAAAGATTCTAAATCTGGATAATTACTAATAACAGCTAAGATTTCAGCATTCATTTCTTCATATTCATTTTTAATTAATAAATCTCCAAGACAATGATGTTCTTTGGTCACAAATACTAAAATCCTCTTTTTCCTTTGTTTGATAAACTGAATGTTTGATTCTTCTGATAATACCTCATATAATTGAGATATTATGATGTTACGATCAATTCTTCCAGTAAAAGCTGAGCGCATGAAAAAGTGGTTTGTTTCCTCTTCCACAAATTCATTATTGCTAATAATATTTAATCCTTGATTATAGAGTACGCCTGTAATTTTATGTATTAGCCCTTTCTTATCATCACAATCTACTAAAAGAGTATAGGTTTCCATAATTATTTCCTTCAAATTTTTGTATTAAGAAAAATTCTTGTATTTTTTCATTTATAAGATTTCAGGATCTCGATAAGGAGAGTTCTAATTTGCTCAATGATACCTAAAAAATCTTAAATCATTTTGCGTATATAATAAATTAATTTGGAATATTAATTGAAGTGAAGATTTTGTATGAGTAAGGGTTTCAAACTTTTAAGGGTCGAATACATCTTTTCAGTGATTATCCCATGTTTATTATGCATCTATTTGAATAATTATGACATAAAATCTCATATATGGATATTGAGTGGTTTTGTTTTTTATGCTATAACAGGAAATACACTTAATGACGTAATTGACATGAGAGATCCAAATGAGAAAGAAACTCTCGAAAGAGTGGAAGGATATTCTCGTAAAGAAATATTAGTAATTTCTATTGCTAGTTTTGTTTTAGGAACTACATGTTTTATGAATGAAATTATAAAAAATCCATTATTAGCAATTTATTTGACTCTAATCATCTTTATGGTTGTATTTTATTGTTTTTTCAAGTCGTTAGTTATTGTAAATCATATTATTCTTGGAGTCTCACATATCGTTTTGCCATGGTTTATGATTAAAATTAATGCGGAAGAAATTATTATGTCTTTTTTACCAGAGCTAGAATTAACTGAATCATTAATCTTAGCCTCAATTATTTGCGTTGCTTTTACTGGACAAATGGTCCATGAAATGATTGATGGTGATTCACTATCTAAACTAAAGCCAAAAACATCTCAATTGGTAATTTGGGTTGCATGTTCAGTTTCCTTAATTGTTGCAATCATTTCTTTTATAATTACTAAATATTTAGTATTTATTCCTATAGTTTTCTTTCCATTTGGAATTATGTATATTTTTAGAAAACCAAGAAATAATTTACTTGGGAGAACCTCCCTAAAAGATACTGGAATTCTATTAGGAAATTTAATGCTTGCTTACATAATAGTGTTAATCATAGCATCTTAATTATATTGTTAATAAATTTTTCAGGTAAGAAAACCACTTTTAAGTCAAAAATTACTATATTATATTGAATTTAATATGCCTAAAAACACACTCATCTTTTTGCGGCATGCAGAAACTCATTTAGATAAAGACAAAACAATTTCAAAATGGGATTTATCCACGAAAGGACAGAAAGATGCATTAAAAGTAACCGAACTCGAGTTTTTACAAAATGTTGATATAATTATCGCTTCCCAGGAAGAAAAAGCATACAAGACAGTATTACCATTAGCTAAAAAGCTGGGAAAAGAAATTCAAAGAGAAGAAAAGTTAAACGAATTAAATAGAGATAAAGGGAAGTTCCTTGAGCAGGAGGAATATACTGAAACCATGAAAAAGTGTCTAACGGATAGGACTCAATCGTTCAATAATTGGGAAACAGCTAACAGTGCTTTAGAAAGATTTACCCAAATAATTGAAGAGATTGATTCGAAATTTAGGAACAAAAAGTTATTAATTGTTTCTCATGGGTGTGTAATTAATTTGTTTTTCGCAAAGGTATTAGGTAAGTTAGATAATCTTTATAATAGGACATTAAGTAATACTTTTTGTGATTATGGTATTATAATTAATGGAAGAGTTACCAAGGATATTGATACATCTAGGTGAGTAAAACCACAAAAATAGATATAACTAATTCTAAATATGTGAAACAGGCAAAGTTCCAAAAGAAAATTAATAATGATAGAACTCAGTGCTTAACATGTGAAAGAAGATGCAATATTTCTTTAGGATCATTAGGTCATTGTCAAACTAGGTTAAATCATGAAGGAACTATTTATACTGTTGTTTTTGGGTGTAATGCAGGAATCTCTAATAATCCTATTGAAAAGAAACCCTTGTATCACTTCTTTCCGGGTACAAGAGCCCTTACAATTGGAAGTTTTGGATGCAATTTCGATTGTTTCTGGTGTCAAAATCATCATATGTCCCATCCAGACAAAAATATATTAGATATTATGTCCGTTTATGAAAAATATATATCCCCTGAACAATTTATTAATTTAGCATTTAAAGAGGGTTGTCAAGGTACATCAATTTCATTCAATGAACCGACATTATTATTTGAATATTCATTGGAAGTGTTTAAATTAGCCAAAGAACGTGGTTTATATAATACCTATGTATCAAATGGATACATGACAGAAGAGGTTTTGAGGGAATTAGTTAATGCGGGGCTTCATGCAATCAATATTGATATTAAGGGTGATGCCAAAATGGTAAAAAAATACTGCGGTATTGATGTAGAAAAGGTGTGGAGAAATGCAAAATTAGCAAAAAAATTAGGTGTACATGTTGAAATTACTACATTATTAATTACTGAACTAAATACTAATATCTCAACAATTAAAGCTATATCCAACAGAATTTACAATGATTTAGGGGAAGATACTCCTGTGCATTTTTCTAGGTTTTTTCCACAGTTTAAATCATCAGATTATGGATATTCTGAACCTACAGCATTACATTATTTGAAAAATGCTTTTGGTATAGCAAAAAGTGTGGGATTAAATTATGTGTACCTTGGAAATATCGGGGACTCTGATTATACTAATACCATTTGCCCAAAATGCTCTAGACTAGTAATTGAAAGGTATAATATGGGAATTAAGAGATTAAATCTGGATTCCAATGGAAACTGCAAAAATTGCGGATTTTCGATTTGTTTAATATAGTTTATTATCTGTTAAAAATATTTTAAATACTTCAAATGAGCTTCAAAAATAGTTATAAAATTTTAAATTACATAACCTCAAGATGCTAGAAATAACTAAAAATACCAGTTAATTTGCATTTTTTGAACATTAAAATTAAATTATTTTATATAATAATATAGTCATATGAGCGAAATCTCATTTGCAGATATTAGAGGAATAAAGCTATGTTATAGCTCTAAAGGTGAAGGATTTCCCATAGTTCTTATACATGGATTTGCTAAGAAGGAATTTTGGATAGGACAGATATCTACTTTATCTAATCAATTTAAAGTAATTTGGTTTGATAATAGAGGTGTTGGCTGTTCAGATCGTCCAAATATGCCTTATACAATGAAGATGTTGGCAGAAGATTTAAATGGATTGATGGATTTCCTTGGTATCCAAAAAGCTCATTTAATTGGTCATTCACTTGGCAGTTTTATAGCCCAAAACTTTGCTTTACTATATCCTGAAAAAGTAAATAAACTAATATTATTAAGCACAAATCCCGGATTACCTGATAAAAAAGGAGTTGATATATTTAAGAATAACCAAATTGCTCTATATGAAGCAAGAATTGCAGACCCTATAGCAGGCTTTTATACTAAAATGAAAGTAAGATTTACTCGTGAATTTCTCAAGATAATGAAATCTGATCCTAAGAAAAAGTTCTATGGAATCTTTTCTACCGAAGATCTTATCAAGAGTGAAAACGAAAATCCTTGGACTCCACAAGATATAATAAATCATTCAAATGCATTAGCAGATCATAACACCTTAGAAGAACTTCATAAGATTAAACATAAAACATTAATAATTACCGGAGAAAAAGATAGATTAACTCCACGTATATCGAGTGAACAGGTTCATGAAAAAATACCGAATAGCGAATTAAGGATTGTTCCTGGAGGACATTACTTTCCATTAGAAAATGCACCTGAAGTCAATCAAATTATTATCGATTTTCTTAAAAGCTAAGATACGTATTAATTATTATGACAGAAGCTTTTGCTGATGTTAATGGGATAAAGATCTGTTATAGTATTCAAGGTGAAGGATTTCCATCACTTCTTCTTCATGGTTTTGGCTCCAAAAAAGAATCCTTCATGGGACAAATCCCTGAATTATCTAGATATTTTAAGGTCATCACGATGGACATGAGGGGTGCTGGAAAGAGTTCAAGACCCGACTATCATTACTCTATGGATATGTTTGTAGAAGATATTAAAGGTTTGATTGATTACCTGAATATAAAAAAAGTTAATTTAATTGCTCATTCTTTTGGAGGTATGATTGCTCAGAATGTTGTGGTAAAATATCCTGAGATTGTAAATAAACTTGTTCTCATTAATTCACCACTACCAAAAATCCCTAAGGGATATGACCCTGAACCGTACATTCAAATGAGAATTAAGGGTTTGGAACTTAGAAAAAAAGATCCTGTTAAAGCATTTTGGGATAGTACACAAATGGGATTTTATCACAAATTTCGAAAAGAGATGATGGATAATCCTAAGAAGAAATTTCATGGATTATGGTCTGCAGAAGATCTTATTGATTATTACACTTCGAATCCCCCAACTCCACAAGATATTCGAAATATATCTTATTCATTTCAAACACATGGAGCTTTTGATAATTTGCATAATATAACTCAAAAAACCCTTCTACTTGCAGCTTCTCATGATGTCCTTGTTCCTAAAGAAAGAATGATGGAACTTGACAACCTAATTCCAAATAGTACTTTAAAAGTAATAGAGAAAGCGGGCCATGAATCACATAAGTCTAATGCACCAGAGGTAAATGATGCTATTATTGATTTTTTGATGGATGATTAAAACAAAATTAATAATAACTAAATTATTAGTAAATATATCTTTTTGAAATTATAAACTAATTCTAAGTTGAA
>JBHLNR010000303.1:0-2932 GCA_048941385.1 Promethearchaeota archaeon | reverse complement strand
ATGCTGCAGTAAAAGCAATTGAAGAAGAAATCCTGAAAGAAGATCCAGAGAATGATATTCTGGTGGCAATGAAATTTGAAGGTGATGGTAGGCTTCAGCCTTGTAATCACAAAGCATTCCGTCGCTATGATATTATAATTTCTAGCATTGGAGGTGGTAAATGGAGAGCGGCCATGCCAAGAAGGGGAACAGATGGATTAGAAAGGGCTGATCTTTTAGATAAATATCTTTTAGTCATTGAATCCTGGATTGAAAATAAGAAGGATATTGATGAGTATTATATAGACGATTTATATAAAAAAATTTATAGTTTACTTAGAGAACCAGATGAAACAAAAACTTTTCTTGCATCTTTACTAGTTTCGCTTCTTCAACCTCAACAAATGGCGGCAAAACAGTTAGCTGAAAAACGAATTAAAAATTTTGAAAAACCTGAACCAAGATTATAATCGGTCTATCATCTATCTAATCTGATATTGTTAATTGGATTTCTGTAATTTTTTGAATATATTCGATCAGGTCTTTTAAAATTAATGGATGCCGCCATACTTTCAACCCCTCAGAGGCTTGTATGAGAGATTTTACACTTTTCATGACCCTGTAATAATCTAAATGCGTGCAGTCTAGAATCCTCTTTGATCGATATGCATCCAAATATTCTTCTACGAACAGTTGCCAATCGACGGAGGGGTATAATACGGAAGCGAAATGCTTGATAGCAACCGTTATCACCACAATGGTATTGGCAATATCCAAAATTGGATCAGAGATAAGAAAGTTACCCCAGTCAAGTACACCTGTTACCTTTCCATCTTGTATGAGAATATTGAGTGGGTGAAAGTCACCGTGACATACAGTGAGACGCTTCGATTCAGGTGGGCGATTCTTTATTAGCCAATCTACTCCCTCGTGAATCCAAGGCCGTTCGTTTGCTTTTTCTTTCAGCCAATCGAAAAGAATACCCTGCCTCCACATGTGTTTGTCAATGCCTTGCTCATTTAGTGACTCGATCAGAGGTTCCGGATCAATGCTGTGCAGGGCAGCATGGGTTTTTCCTAACATTTTAGGAATTGTCTCTATAGGTTCTATCATCATAGGCTTTCCTGGTAAGAAATCCATAATAAAAAACGCTCCCCCGAGGATTGACATGTCTGTGCATGTGAAATATGCCTGAGCAACTGGAAATCCTTCGCTGACCAATACATTCTGTACAACACTCTCCCAGATAGCATTTCTAGTACCATAGAACTGAGGGTACAAACGCAATATCAAGGATTTAGACAATTCCTCTCGAACACCATTTAACTTGAAACGATATATATATGTTTGAAATCCTCCCGGCAACTGAGTCAATGGTGAGTCATAATCTATCATAGAATCATTGAGTCTATCTCTAAGATAGGTTATTAGTTTTTCTGAGATTTGATCAATTCCTTGATTTCTTAATGTCAAAATTCATCACATCTTGGTCTAATTAAATTGGGAATCAAAATAAAAGTATGTAATTAATGGTCTACAAATTCTTTATAATAGATTTATCTTTTAACTCTTATATGAATATGAATTATAATTTAGACAGTCTCTATGAATTGACACCAGATGATATTAAAGAGGTCTGTATAGTAGCAGGTGATGCTTTTCAAGATGATCCAATCATGGTATTTGTATATCCTGATGAAGAAGAAAGAAAAAAAAATGCACAATATGGATTTTATATGATCTATAATTATGGAATAAAATATGGACTAGCTTATGCAACCTCTAAGAATTTCGAAGGAATTACAATTTGGCTTCCCCCTGATAAAGTTTATCCATCTACGTGGGCTATGATGAGACATGGTGGTTTTTATACAATGCGTAAAGTTGGCTTAAAAATGAAAGCAATGAAAAGAACTATGACAGTTTTTAAGTATGAGGAAGAGAGACATAAAGAGCTGGTACCCTATGACCATTGGTATTTTCAAAATATAGCGGTTGAACCGGAAGAACAAGGGAAAGGATACGGAGGGTTACTCATAAGTACTATGCTTAAAGCAATTGAGAACGATGGGTTACCTGTTTATGTGGAAACTAATACCGAAAAAGCTATGTCAATTTACCAGAAATATGGATTTGAAATTCTTGAACACGTGATGATCCCTGAAACCCCTATACCTTTATGGTGTATGTTAAGGAAAGTAGAGTAAGCATAATAAATGAGTTTAGTGAACTCTTTCTTGGAGCTTTCAATATGGTTTTAACTATTGAGGGAGCAAAATATTCACTTACTCAAGATTGAGATAAAATTAAAGTTATTTTGAAAAATCGAGAAATCATAGATAGGGCTATGTTTAAAAATTAAATGAGATTAAATAAAACCAGTGAATAAGTTATGGAGCAGATAATCTCACGATGTGGTAACATATGTTCAGAATGTCCTTGGTCTATGTATATGCGTAAAAAAATTGCAAAAGAAGATTGGGATGAATATTCTGAAGAAATAAAGAAGTATACTGGATACAAACCAATTAAGTATGAATGGGAAGGTTGTGTTGGATGTTTAACTCCAAATGAAAAATTACCAAAACACCCTTTTTTTAACTTCTTACGAAAATGCCGTACGAGAAAATGTGGCAGTCAGAATAAGATTTATAATTGTGCGTATTGTGGAAGATTTCCATGTGCGAATACTGTAGCTAGTATTAATTTTACAAGAGAAAAAATATCTGAAAAATTGAAGAGCACTATTGATGACAAAACATATGATCGATACCTTAAGATGTTTGATTCTATGACAAATCTTAAGAAAATCCGAAGTACTTTACCCAATGAACAAATAAAGAATCCTAAGCCTATCGTTAAAAAGATTGACATTACTCCATTAAAGGGTGAATTTAAGAATAAAGATTATAATAAAATTTATGAGAAATTTCTTGAAATTGCGAATTCTAAT
>JBHLNR010000302.1:0-2934 GCA_048941385.1 Promethearchaeota archaeon | reverse complement strand
TATAGAGATATGAGAAAGAATCCAGATTTATTACTCCAATTATGTGAAAAAGTTTATCAATCTCAGATGGATTTATATGATTTCTATAAAGAAAGAGTAGGACATAGCGGAACCATATTTTTTACAGGATATTCCTTTAATAAACACATGATGAGCTTTGAGGATGCGATGAGGTATGAAGGACAATTTATTAAAAGATTGCAAGATAAGACTAAGGCTCGAATAATTCTTCATAACTGTGGAACTACACCTTATTTTGATGAAATCTGTAATAGTCTTGATCTTTCAGCTGTTAATGGTTCACACCCTCTAGATATTGAATATTGGGTGAGATTTAAAGAAAAACATCCTGATGTAACTATAATTGGAGCAAATATAGATGTGAGTAGGGAATTATTAAATGGTACACCGTTAGATGTCGAAGAGAAAGTAAGAGAAAACATTACTCATTTAGCATCTGGAGGTAAATATGCCGTAGGTCCAATCTGCTGTTTACCATGGGGTGTCTCACTAAATAATATTATGGCAATACCCAAAGCAATAAAAAAATGGGGCAGCTATCCTCTCCAAAACCAGTAATGATTTTTTTTTTAGTTTAATGATGACATGGGAATACACTATCCGGAAAGCTGAAATTAAAGATGCAAAGGGAATCCATGAAGTTATTTTAGCAGCCTTTGAGCAATATCGTTATTTCTATTCTCCAGAAGGATTTGCTGATACTGTTATGTCGGAAAAAATTGCTGTAGAGCGTATTAAGGACATGACAATTTTCATTGCTGTTAATCAAAATGGTGAAATAATTGGAACGATAGGGTGGAAAAGAGTAAATAGAGAAGAAGGTCATATTAGAGGAATGGCAGTTCATCCTAATTATCAAGGAAAAGAAAGTCCCGCAACTGATTTGTTAAAAATGGTAGAAAAAGATGCGCGTTCTCAAGGTTGTAGCTTTTTAACATTAGATACCACAGAAGTGTTAGAACGTGCTCAAAATTTCTATAGAAAAAACGGCTTTACAAAAACAGATAAAACTGGTGATTTCTTTGGGGCAACTATTTTTGAGTTTAAAAAGATACTTTCAGATGAGTGAATAATTTATCCCATTCTCGGTTTTCTACATCTGATAATTAGAAACCAGGAAATAATTCGAGAATCATATTCTTCTGGATGTTTTTTTAATACCTCATCATCAGCATAGGGCTCACAAAACTTTTCCAAAATGAAACCTGTATCAATGAGTAGATTTAACCACTCAGATAAAGTTCGAGTAAATCGTGGAACTCTGAATTTTCTCATTTTTTCAGTAATTTCTGTTGGTGCAGCACTAAATATCCATTCTTCCAGCTCTCCTTTATAACTTTTAAAGTAATTTCGGACAATAAATCCTGTTTTTTTGCCTTCCTCATTTCTTTCCCAATCACAATCATTACTTGCAAAACAAGGATGAAGAATTGAAAATTGAAAAAATCCACCAGGCTTAATAACTCTGTAAGCTTCTGAAATTGCTTTATCATTTTCAGCTATATCCATAATACTCATTGTAGCCATAGAGAAATCAAAATGGTTATCTGGGAAGGGAAGATCGGTACCACTAGCAACTTTATAATATATTCCTAACGGTTTTTCCTTTTCAGTTTCTTTTGCATATTTTATAAACACCTTAGAAATATCTATTGCTGTCATCTTTGCTCCCCTTTTTGCTGCAATTCTCGTATTATACCCTTCTCCGCAGCCGATATCTAGGCCATTTAGATTTGAAATATCGGGAAGCACTTTAAAAAAAGCAGGGGAATTAAGTAAATTCCGGCATCGATCATATCCCATCCTCGCTAGTTTTGTCCAATTTTCGGCATTTTCATCCCAATATCTACCTACATCTTTATTATCCAATTGATTTTACCTCAAAAATTCCACAATACTGTATTATAACAATTAGTAATCTTATAAATTAAAATTTCTTTACAATCATAAGTATGGATACTATTATAAATTATTTTGATTTTGAGAGTAATTTAGGAAAAAGGGTCAAGATGGTTGGTAAACTCGCAAAAGAAATATGGCAACATGTTACCATGTTTATCGATTCTCATCCATTTATGAATTATTTCGATCTAGATGATGACCACCAAATTGTTATATACACCAGAGATAACCTCACCTGTACTGAAAAAATTGAAACAACAGGGGAATTGATAAAAGCAGAAGCCAAACATAAAAATCCAAGATCTAAAATTACTGATAAATACTTTGAATATCAATTAATTGTTGACTCATGGAAATGTTTAGAAGGTGATAAAAAAGAATTATAGGAAAGAATTGATCTCTAACTTAATATGCAAGGAGAGTTTTCAGATCACCATCAAGAAATTCTATTACCGTTTTATTATCTTTAAGACGAGCATCCATATAAGCAAGTCCCAAACCACAAATAAATTCACTTTTTAGAAAAACTTTAATATGAACCAGATTTCTACATCCAAATCTGATATTAAATGGAAATTTATATAATTTATACCAAATGTATATATTATTTTGAAGAAGAAAGAATATACAATATAAAATTTTCATAAAACTGAGGTTATTTTAAACTATGTCCTTACAAAAAATGACTACAAAAAAAATAATCGAGAAAAAGCATAAGGGAGAAAAAATAGTTACTATAACAGCATATGACTATTCCATTGGGAAAATTGTCGATGAATGCGGTTTTGATTTAATTTTGGTGGGTGATTCACTTTCTCAAGTAATACTTGGTCATGAAAACACTCTTGCTGTAACTATGGATGAGATGATCCACCATACTAAAGCAGTATCTAGAGGTGTATCTAACGCATTATTAGTTGGTGATATGCCATTTCTTTCTTATAAAATAGATAAGAGAGATGCTGTATATAACGCGGGGAGATTTATACAAGAAGGAGGGGCTGAAGCGGT
>JBHLNR010000122.1:0-11885 GCA_048941385.1 Promethearchaeota archaeon | reverse complement strand
AGGATTGAAAGGGTTATTAAATCCAAAAGTACTGATTTTATATGTTTCGAAGTCAGAAATAACTCAGAAGTTTTAGGATTCATAATAACGAGAATTCTTAAAGATGAATTCTTTTTCATAAGACATTTTTTCATATTAGATATTGATGATAGGCAAGAAGTTGCATACATGTTGCTAAAAGAAGCTAGTCAAAGATTAATAAGTAAGTATAAAATCAATAAATTTCAAAATGCTGCCTTTACTTTTCCAGACGATTATTTAGCTAATCCATTAAAAAGAATAGGTTTTAGTATTTTAAAAAGACATAACATGACTCTAAATTTAAAAAACTTCAATAAAATGTTTAAGTTGCCACCTGACTTTTCCTTTATTCCCTTTAACGAAGAATACATGCCTAAAATTGCAGAATTGAGTATTCAAACTTTTAGAAATCATCCTGATGCCTCCTTCTGGGATGAGATAAATTCGGAATCTCTTTATTTAGAATCCTTAAAAGAGAGTTTAACTACTTATTTATTAGCAGATTGTTCTATTCTTGTAATGGATGAAAATGAAAATATTGTTGCATTCTGTTTAATAGAAAAGGGATTTGAAGAGGATGATTTTATTATTCAAAATATAGCTGTCAGCAAAAATTATCAAGGGTTGGGTATTGGAAAAGCTCTAATTTCTAAAGTGTTGAAAATTACTCGTGATAAAGGTTATAAAAAAGCAATTCTCACGGTTACAGACGGAATTCCTGCTCAAAAATTATATGAAAGCTTCGGATTTAAGAAATACACCTCATTTAATACAATAACAAACCAGAAAAGAACGATATAGAAACTATTTAATTTCTAAGACTAGGGATCAGGTCTACAATTGGGCAGTTATTAAGTTTTTCACAGATAGGTATAACCGCGGTCCCACTAGCACAAAGGCAAACAAATTCGGTGAGGAATAATTTATCAAGTTCATCAGCAAGCATATCTATATTACCATTAACTTCTTTAAGAGCATTTGGTAAATAGATTGTCATTGTACCGAAGATTGAGATGGCAGCACATCTTCTTGGAAAAAGATAATGAGTTCCAGTAGAACATCTAAAATTTGTTATAAAAACCTGAGTTTTAGAGATAGAAGCTGCCATCGCTTTATTTACATTGCCTTCATATTATTTTGTTATAATAATATAAGATTTGTTATAAAAAACCCATTTGATTCTCATTTTTTTGTGACTATATCACAGAATTTTTTATAACAAAATAAAAAAATAAATGCAAAATACGGCTCAATGAATTGAATTCTTCTAAAAAGGAAGAATTGAACAAAAAAGCAAACAAAGAAAAAAAAATTATTGAAGAATGGGTTGATTCTATTCAATTTTTTCAAACATATCTTTTCCTACTCCACACACAGGACAAGTCCAATCGTCTGGTAAGTCTTCAAATTTGGTACCTTCAGCCTCTTCATCATAGACATAGCCACAGGCTTGACATTCCCATTTTCCCAAATTTAACACATCCGTTTGTTTTTAAGTCTAAATATTTAATTTTATGGATTGAAATTGAATGTATATTAAAAATATTAATTTAATATTTTATAAATGGTACTAAAAAGAGATTTAGTTTAAGCAAAAAAAAAAAAAAAGAAGTTATTGATAAATTTGTTACAAATTTAGTTCTATAATTTTATCTTGATTTAGATGTACTTTATCTGGGGTGAGATCATAAAATTTCCAAAACACTATCGCTGCTATGAGCATAAATATTGCCGGAATTAGAGCAAAATTACAAATATTAATTTAATATTTTATAAATTGTACGCAAAAAAGGAATCTGTAAGGTAGAAAATTAAGAAAAAAAGTATAGATTTATTTCTTTAATTATAGATTGAGTTCTATGATCTTGTCCTGGTTTAATTGAACTTTATCAGGAGTTAAATCATAGTATTTCCAGAAGATTATTGATGCTAAAAGCATAAGGATAGCTGGAACTAGAGCAAAATGAACATGCACTCCCCATATTGCTGAAGTAGGTTGAAAAACCAAAGGTTGACCTTCCTTGAATCGTGTAATGGTATGAACTGTTGCAAAAGTAATGGCTTGTACAAGTATAGCAAATCGTCCAAAGAATTGTAAGAATCCATTAAAAATACCTTCCTCACGTTTTTGGTGGTTAACTACTGACTCATTAATAACATCGCCGAATACTGGTGATATCATTGTCCAATAACCGCCAAGTCCAAAACCCCATAGAATCATTACTATTAGAGCCATGGTGATACTATTGAGAAAGATGAAAGGAATTGTAAATATAGTCAGTAGAAAGCTGTTAATAAGCATGACAGTCTTATTATTATTAGTTTTTTGAGCGACAATAGCCCATAATGGTGAAGATATTAATGCTCCGATAAGAAAGCCAGCAGATAATAAGGTAATAGGGCCAGCACTTTCTTCTGGTGCCACTTCTAGTATAAATTCAACAAAGAACGGGATAGATGCTTGAAAAGATATAACAAGAGACCTATAAAGTGTGTAAGTTATGATAAAAAAAAGAAACGATTTTTGTTTCAACGACAGTTTTAGGGTTCCAAAGAATGATGATCTATCTTCAGGATCATGCTTTTCGAGATAGCGATCAATTGTAACTTGATCCTCACGACAACCAGGTATTGATATCATTAAGACAATGATGCCAATTATTACAACTACTCCTGCATTTATGATGAATGTAACAGCCTTTCCGCTTTCTATTATTATAGGGGGCACTAGAGCTCCTAATGCTACTCCAACGATTCCAATAGGTGTTTGTATTCCTGTGGCTTTCCTCCTTTCATCTACAGAACGAAATTTATCAGGAAAAAGTGATGCAAAGTTAACAAAAAATATAGAATTAAACGTATCAAAAATGCAGGTTGAAGCTATAAACCAAAGGAATATAATCCATGCTCCTGATTGAGGATCTACATCAGGGGGTGTAAATACCATAATATAACTTAGAACATAGGCAAAACCCCCAATCATTATCCAAGGAAATCGTCGTCCCCACTTCTTCGTAAATTTAAAAGGTCTATTTGTGAGATAACCAATTACAGGGTCATTGAATGCGTTATAGATAGCATAGATTACCACAGCAAGCCCTATAATCAATGAATCAACTCCGATAGTTCTTACATAAAAAGAATAAAGCCATACTGTAAATGCCATCTCCATAAATTCAGTCAAGAATTTACCGAAACCGTACGAAGCCATATTAAGCTTTGAGTGCTCAATATCAATTTGTTCTCCCATCTATTATCACGAGTAATTGAATTTAAAAAATTTGAATTAATAAGAATTTAGATGTTGCTATTTTTATAGATAATGATTTTTTTGAAGAAAAGCTATCTTCAATTCTATTTAGGAGATTCCTTTTCAATGAAGAATTTTTTTGAAGAACGGCATTTGGGGCATTTCCAATCATCTCCTATTCTTTCAAAAGGAATTTTCTGCTCCTCATCAATATATAGATAATTGCATCTTTTGCATCTATGAATTTTCAAAATAAAATCTTAATAACCTTTAATTTTTTCATTCCTTTTTTATAAAATCTTCTTTAGGTCCATTGCAGCCAGGACATCTAAAATCTTTAGAAAGATCTTTGAAGAGGACTCCCATTACAGCTTCATCGTATTCTTTTCCGCAATTATTACATATATAAATATACAATTCTAGCAATTTCCTAAGTTCATCTCTATTCACATCTTGTTCCATTTTATTGTATACATATGAAATTGCTTTAGTATCACCAAATAGTATAGCCCCTTTGAGTTTACCATCTTTTAAGATCAACTTTTGATAACAACAATCTTTAATATCTGCCTTTTTTAATATTTCCCAACCCCCGCCTGTTTCTTTAGAAGGATCTATATTCCCGATAGATGTTAAATCCAATCCCACGATCTTGAGTGTATTTTTTGGAGTTGTACCTTGATATTGTACCGTTTTCAATCCAAGAACTGATGCGGCTACTATCTTCGATTGTTCCATACTAGCAGGTATAATACCCCATATTTGTTCATTATATTCGATACAGTCTCCCACTGCAAATATATCTTTTTCACTGGTTTCTAAGTATTCATTTACTATTATGCCCCTATTTGTGTTTATATTTGCTTCTTTCGCTATATCGATTGTTGGTTTAATTCCTGCTTGAATTAGGACGACATCAGTTTGTATTACTTCTCCTCCTTTAAGTCTAATACCTGTTACTGACCCATTTCCTAAGATTTCTTCTGTGGCTGCGTCTAATACTACTTTAATTCCTCTATCCTCAATTTCTTTTTTTAACATTTCTCCACATTCTGTATCTAATTGTTTTGGTAATAAACGAGGAAAGAATTCAACCACGGTTGTTTCCAAACCAGTGTTATTTATTTGGTTTGCTAGCTCCAGACCCAGTAATCCACCCCCAATAATGAGTGCTTTTTTAGCTTTTTTTTTACTGATGAAATCTTTTATTTCTAAAGCATTATCAATACTACGAAGTGTGAATACACCTTTTTTTTCATCTCTTAATTTTACAGCATTCTTTATAGGAGGGATATTAGGGGTACTTCCTAACGCCAAGATAAGTTTATCATAGGAAATTAGACTATCTTTATCTTCAACCTCTAATGTCTTAGTTTTAGGATTAATAGTTTTTATTCTGGTATTAAGATTTAGTTTGATGCCCTTAATTTCATACCAATCTTCCTTGAATGTAATTAAATCTTTAATTTTAACTTGTTCAGAGATCAATTCAGGTAAATTTACTCTAGTATAATATGGATACTTTTCTTGAGTAAAAATTTCGATTTCTGCCTCTTCATTTAGGTTTCTAATATTTTGAGCAGAAAATGTACCAGAAACATTATTTCCAATTATTACAACCTTCATTGAATTATTAGTTTATACATCTTATTTTAAGGTTTTTATTATGGTTTCTAAGTTTCTATTGAGTTTAATTGAAAAAGAACATGTTCGAAATTAAGATTATAAATCCTTTTCTACTTGATTAAAATATGACTGAAGTAGAACAACTAAAAAAAGTTAATAGAAAAATCATTAAAATCGATGAAGACTTATGTACGGGATGCGGAAACTGTGTTGTAGCATGTGCTGAAGCTGCATTAGAAATAATCGATGGAAAAGCAAAAGTTGTTAATGATGTTTTTTGTGATGGCTTAGGTGCCTGCATTGGAGAGTGTCCAGAAGGTGCACTCGAAATAATTGAAAGAGAGGCGTTAAATTTTGATGAAGAAGCCGTTGAAAAGCGCTTGGAGATGCTAAATAAGAAAGAGCCCACAGAAACAGAACAAATGAGACAAATTGTCACTGAGCATGCCCAACAATGTGGATGCCCTTCAGCCCAAACAATGGTGTTTAATGAACCTGAGGTGCAAATAGAAGTAGCGGGAAAGATTCCCTCAGCTTTACGACAATGGCCAGTTCAAATGCACTTAATAAATCCTGTTGCTCCATATTATCAAGGTGCAGATGTATTACTTTCAGCTGATTGTGTTGGATTTGCTTATGGTGATTTTCATAGAGACTTCTTAAAACATAAATCCATAGCGATTGCTTGTCCAAAATTGGATCAAGGAAAAGAAATTTACATTAATAAAATAAAATCATTAATAGATGATGCGAAAATAAATACTCTTACAGTTGCTATTATGGAGGTTCCATGTTGTTCAGGATTATTAGCTCTTGCTCAAGAGGGTGCTAGACAAGCAAACCGAAAAGTACCTATAAAATATGTTGTTGTAGGGATACAAGGAAATATTATAAAGGAAGAATGGGTATAAATTTTTTTTTTTATTTTTATTATTATTTTTCCAATAAGACTTTTTTCTTAATTATTTTTCTTAGCATTACTGATAAAGCTGATTTTGATTTACCCAGTTGATTAGCTAATTCTTCTAATGAAATTTTTCGTGGAATTTCGAAGAAACCTAAAGAAATAGCTTTTTCCAAAATGGTTATTTCATCCAATGTCAATTTATTTTTATCATCCTCTAGATTATATGGAGATACCCCAATTCTTAATAAGTCAAAATTAATATTTTTTTGTTCAAAAAGGGTTAATAATTGATCGATACTTTCTCTACTTGAAACTAATCTCCAGAAGGCATAGCCATCCTCAACTCTCACAGGAAAATCGATCAGGACACCACACTTTATTATAGCATATAATAAATAAGGATCCTTTGTCTTGATATTAAATTTAATTTTATTCTCTTCCTTTTCTAAAATACTGAATTCAAATACAGAAGGATGACTTCTAATTTCTTCAATAATATTTTCAATATTGTAATGCATAATCACAATTGCAGAATTTCCAATAGATTTCTCAAGATCATACGGTAGGAAATGTGAAATTTCCATCTTAACATCGGGGAATTTCTTAAATATATCTGAGATCCACAGTTGCTCTGGAAATTTTATTTTAACTCTTGCTAAACTTGTTTTACTCGTTTCCATCTTTTAATATTAGTATTCTACAATTTAAATTATTTTTCAGAGAAGTATAATTAATAAAAGAATTTGAATTGTAATAATATAATGGTAAACAACAATCTATTATTAGGGATTTGTGGAAGCCCCAGAAAGCAAGGAACTGATTTTGCGATTAATTATGCATTACAATACGCTATGGATAATTTTGGATTTAATATTGAATTTTGGTCTGTTAGGGGTAAAAAAATAAAGTTTTGTAGCCATTGTGATTATTGCATTAGAGAGAAGAAAGGTTGCATAAATGAAGATGATATGCAAGAATTATATTCCTTGATTGAAAACGCGAAATTTTTAATTATCGGAACTCCTGTTTTTCAAGGTACTCTTTCTGGACAATTAAAAACTCTACTAGACCGTTGTCGTGCACTCGTTGCTAAAAATCCAGAAATTCTTAAAAATAAAATTGGCGGTGCTCTGGCGGTAGGTGGTGATAGAAATGGAGGCCAAGAACTAGCCATCAGAAGTATTTTAGATTTTTTTCAACAAAATCATATTATATCTGTATCTGGCGGAGCTTTTGGGGCAAATTTAGGTGCTAGTTTGTGGAGCAAAGATTTAGGATCGAAAGGTATTGAATCCGATAAAGAAGGTTTAAAATCGATTAGAAAAGTCATTAAAAGAATGGCAGAATTTAAGGATAAATAATTCAAAAAATCAAGTAATATATAAAATTAATTAGCAAACTTAAAGAACATGAAATTATTTTTTTAATCAAAATTTGATTTTACAAAAAAGAAAGAAGATTAAATGAACGTTGCTAATGACGAAATAAAAAAATTTGCTGACAAAGAATTCAGAAAGAAAATATTAATTTCAAGCATTATCCTATGTTTAGGGTTTGGTCAATTAGGTTTAGTAATAGGTTCACGCTCATGGCTTATTTGGAGGCATACTGAAACACCATTACTAACCGGAACAGATGAAATTACTATTCCCCCAAGTGTTTTGTTACCTAATAGATATTTGATTACTGTTAAATTTTACATTCCTACTTTATGGACTGAAGATCTAGTTGGGAATATTACATTTACTAATCAAAAATCGGGGAAAAATTATACCTATACCTATAGACTCTCTGGATATATGACCTATAAATATGTTGTTACCGATGCAAAATCATTATCTATGCCAAGTGGCAAATATTTTGTTTCTTGGGTGAACAATTTGAATGATTATAGTTATGATCTGACAACCCATGGATTATTTAACTTCTTTCCTAAAGATGATACTTATCCTTATCTAGCAGAAAATGTTATGTTATTTGGTTCTATTATGATTTTAATAATTCTTGCGATTGTTGCATCACATAAATTTTTAAGAGCAAGAAGAGACCATGTTTACTTCAAATAATGTTTAATTCTTTTTTGAATAATTTTTTCCTTTATCTTAATAATTATTAGGCCAGATAATTGGCTATTAATGAAGATATATACAATTAAGAGAAAAAAAAGATAAATTATTTAACACCAAATAACTTCTTTGCTTCTTTTATTCTGAGGCCGTTTATTCCCCAGAGTTCCTTAAACCAGTATTTTCCTTTATGAAGTACTGCAGGTGTATTTACAATACATCCATCAGCATCACAAAAAGTTGCTAGAAAGTTGTTGTCATGTAATAATTCATGAACAAATTCTTCATCGTTAATATCTCTTTCTATATATTTCACATCGTTTTCTTTCAGCCAATCCTTAAGTTCGTGACAACGCGAACAATCCTCTTTTGTTATCACTATTGCTATATTTGATTTTGACACAATTAAATTCCTAAAATCTGTTTTCTTATTAATTTTAATATTAATTATGTAAAAAGTGTTTTATTTCTAAATTATAAATAATTTTGTTAATTATACTAGTAAAAAATTATTCCTGTTTAAAAGAATTTGGTCGCTTCCTCTGTAAGCTTTCATTATATGATAACAGCATCTGTTCAAAAATATTTACACCTAAATGCAATTGATATCTTGTTTTCCAAACAATCTTATAAGTATTTTTATCAATGTAATTTTTTGCATTCACCTTAACACTATTAGGTATGTCAAATAAATCAGCTATCTCCTCTAAAAATTTCTTTTTTGAATTTAATATTCTTGCAGACATCCCTCCACGATAATTTCCATCTCCATCATAAAAACCAATAAGAAAATTTAAAGCTAAACGACCCTCAATAGAAGATATTAATTTTCCATTTGGATTAACGGATTTTGCTTCAGTTACTAGATGTCTAATAATGCGTGGAACTTCTTCTGAATTTTTAAAATCAAAGATACCTATTTTTTCTAAATCATGCCACATTGGTTTACATCCAAAAAATACCCTTGAGCTATGAATCTGTCTAATATTTCCATCTTCTTTCAGTAGATAGGTTTCATCAAGAATTCTGTCGTGATCATAACCTACAGCATCAGCAAACCTTTCTACTATTTTGCGATCTTCTCTCTTTAACTTCAATTGGATTTGATGATGTTTATTATCAGGTTGAGAAACCCATCCATCAGAACATAACCAGCCGAACCAATACATGGTGTTTTCATTGTAAAAATCCTGAAATAGATTTGGTTTAGTTATAGTGTATTTTTGATTCGGGTATTTAGGTAAATTTGGATTTTTATCAACGTATTTTTTGCATATTTTAAGAGCCCCATTAGCATTTGAACCTAATACCTGAATTAGGTTGTTTTCAATTAAGCTTATTCTTTCTCTTGATAAAACAAAATTATCATGTTGACGAATATAGCCCATCATTCCATATCCATAACCAAATATTAATGCTAAATCTTCGAGTGTTGTCTTTACACTTTGAGATATTTTACCTAATTCAATTCTAAGATTATTAATAAGCATATTGAATGATAATTGTCCACTATTATGAGTATCAATTAAGATAATGCTACTATTAGCTTTATGTCCAAACTTTTTTTTCAAATTTTGTTTAAGTTCATTTAAATTTTTTTTTGGTAGAATGTAATTGGGATTATTTTTCTGGTAATTTAATTTCTCTGAAACATATCCATTGTGGTGACCCCACAATTTTGAGATATCTTGGAGAGTACATCCCGTATGTTCCCTATTAATCCTATTAGGATTAAGATTAAACATTTCTTTTGGGTATTTGTTTAATTCTTCTGTCAAGTCATTTATCAAGTTTTCTGTAGTATACTTAGACATCTTTGAAGTAAATATTTCACTTAATATATTACTTTTAGGTTCTGTGTTAAATAAATTTGAAGACTCCTCTTGTTTTTGTAATAACTCCTGAATATCATTATAATTTATTTCCGAACATAATCCAGAATGTAAGAAGTCATGAAATGCTGAAAATAATTCAAACGCGGGTATAGTTCTGCTAATATTTCTAGGTGATTTACCTAATAAGGTTGAACATGTCCTAGATTGGAGAATCATATTATAATACCCTTTAATTGCATGAAGCGAATCATTTAGTTTGTGAGGTTCTCTAGTTAATGTAATGTTTGAATTTTTAATTTCTTTTAACTGGTCTCTTAACCAAGCCTCAAGAAATTTAATTGATATACCTGTAAGAGGTTTAATAGCTTTAATTTCATAAAAATTATTTGAGTATGTACTAAATGTCTTTAAAAAATTACTATATTCATCTGATATCTTAATTAAAGCCTTTCGGAGCATGTTATAAGGCTTTTTTGAATTTGAATTTTGTATTAAGTTCTTTTGTTTTCTACTCAATAATCTGATTGATGCTTTGGACAATCCATTTAAATACTTAGAAACAAGCTGAGCACCTCGACCAATAGGGTTACAATACATCCAACCATTAATGAATCGTTTTAAATCTTCTGGGGAGACCAATTTAATTACATTTATTAGTTTTTCTGGTGGAAGTCCTCCTTTATCATATAGGCAAGAATTTACAGCATTTACAAAATTGTCTATAAACTCTTCCACAATAACTAGGTATTGTCCGTGTGTTGAACATTTCGGATATTTGTGTAATCCGAGGATACCAAATTTTAATGGTTTTACCTTTTTAAGATATGAACATCCAAATTGTGGACATATTGCAATTCGAATTTCTTTTACCGATTTTCTATCCACGGCTTGAAGTTTGGATATTGTCATCTGGAATTCTCACCTTAATGTTAATTTTATTCTTAGTTAATTTATTTTCTCTATCCAAATTAAATAAGTCAATCAACTCCTCTTCCAATTGTAGATAATTCCTTGCCAATTCTTTATAGAATTTTGAAAATGGGTAAAAATATGCAATCTCAGCATTACACAGTATTTTTGCAATTTTTATTACAATTCTTAATAAATTGAGATTATAAAATTCAGTTTCAGAAAGAACATGAATTTCTTTCCAGATTTTTTTCCCAAGAATCTTTAATCTTTTCAATATCTCTATCTCTGATTCCTTTTCAGACAATTTTGCTTTCTGAATTATTTCATTAATTTTTTGAGTGAGGTTCATATCATTGGCTTCTAATATTTTCATTAGATTTATATATTCTAACCCAAATCCAGTAAATTTTTTAGATATATTTGGTACTTCATTATGTTCTGTGTTCAATAAAGGATTTGAATATATCTGGTGAATAATTAAATATTTGTAATTAAGAAATGTACGTAGTTGCCTAGAAAGCTCATTTAACTTTTCATATCCTTCTTCCATGGCCCAATCAAGGAAAATTGAATCATCTTCAATTTCAAAAATGGAAGAATCATTTAGAAAATCACCAAAATTTATCCTATTTTTTATCATAAAAAGACATAGAAATATGAATATTTAAAGAAAAATTTCAGCAAAAAAGAAATAAAGTCAGAGATATCATGGATATATAAAATTTTCATCTATAGTTTGTAATTAGCATTGACAAAGTTAAAGTACTCTTCAGTGAAAAACAAATAAAATCTAAATATTTAATAGATGTATTTTTGAATCAATTGATTTATAATTGAGATTTTGAAGATTTTTAATAAATTATTAGGAATAGATTATTATTGATTATGAGTCTTTTATTGAATAAGTTGAAGAAGAAATAACAATTCAAGAGTGATGATAGTGTCAATTGAAGAGTTAATTGATAATCTTGCAAATTATGTTGATGGTGAAAATGGTGCTGATGAAAAAATATTGATTTTCACATTATCAACATGTATGTGGTGTAAGAAATGCAAAACATTTCTGAATGATAGGAATATAAAGTATAGATACATTGATGTTGATAAAATTGACCTAAAAGATAAATCAACCATATTAGAATATCTTAGATCGAAGTATGAGTCGAGAATTTCCTATCCTTTTCTTGTATGTGAAAGTGGACATGTTATTGGATATCAACCAAATGAATATGAAAAATTACTTATTAAATGAGGGGAGTTAAGTGGAT
>JBHLNR010000301.1:0-2953 GCA_048941385.1 Promethearchaeota archaeon | reverse complement strand
GGAGGGAATCATGCGATTCTTGACGTGAAAGATCTCACTACTTATTTCCATACAGAAGAAGGCACTGTTCGTGCTGTAGAAGGTGTCTCTTTTAAGGTATATGAAGGAGAAACTCTTGGTCTTGTGGGTGAAACAGGTTGTGGGAAATCTGTGACTGCGTTATCTATTCTTCGTGTAATTCGACCACCTGGAAAGATTGAGAAAGGCAATGTTATTTTTGGTGGGGAAAATCTTATAACTAAACCTGAATCTGAAATGTTAAAATATCGTGGTAAAGATATTACTATGATATTTCAAGATCCATTAAATTCTCTTAATCCTGTTTTTAGAGTAGGAAAACAAATCTCTGAAGTATTTTTATTACATATGGAGAATGAAATGCTTGCTGAGGCTTCCAAATATCCTGATAAAACCATACATGGTATTGCTCGAGAATGGAGTATAGACCTTTTAAGAGAGTTGAATATCCCTTTTCCACACGTAATTATTGATCGGTACCCTCATGAGTTAAGTGGCGGTATGCGACAAAGAGTTCAGATTGCTATGGCTCTTGCATGTAGACCTAAATTATTAATCGCTGATGAACCTACTACTGCGCTTGATGTCACAATCCAGAACCAGATTCTAAAACTGATGAAAGAACTTCGTCAGAAATATAATACAACTATATTATTTATTACTCACGATCTTGGAATTATCTCTAAAATGTGTGATCGTGTTGCTGTGATGTATTGTGGAGCTATTGTTGAATATGGAAATATAAAAAAACTGTTTACTAATCCATATCACCCATATACTAGAGGACTAATAGCTTCTGTACCTCGTATGAGGAAAAGGCAACAAGAACTTGAAGTTATACCTGGAATGGTACCAAATTTAATTTATCCACCTTCAGGATGTAGATTTCATCCCAGATGTCGATATTGTTTCGAACCTTGCGATTCAAAAATTCCAATCCAAGTTGAGGTTGAACCTGGATATTTTGTAGCATGTCATCTTTTTGACCCTGAATATGAAAATTTAGCTACAATTTCTATAAAGAACGTAGAGGATATATCAGAATAAATAAAAAATAAAGGTTTATGGTCATGGTTGATGTATTAGAAATATTCATTATTCCCGTTATTCTATTCATAGTTGGATTTTATCTAATGAGAAATTATATAAGAGCAAAGACATGGAAGAATCCAACGAAAACTGCACTCGTAACAAATTTAATTTGGCTATACTTCACTTTGATTCGATTCGGTTATTCACTTTTATTGGTCTTCACTTTTATTATTTTGAACTCTATCATTGATTCCTCTTTAGTACTGATTTTTGTAAATACAATATTATTTATCCCAATTGGCGTATTAGTCTTATGGGGTGTTTATCGTAAAGATTTATTTGAATCAATCAAAATTGTTGGATTTATTCAAGGTATGTTACTAACAATATCGTTGTTTTTAAACGCTATTCCTAAAATATTTGATCTCTGGCTAATTGAAGGAAATGATGATTTAGATGGATCTAAATTCACATTTGCTTTTGGCTTTCTCTTTCTTTTTGGACTATCTGTTCTAATGGCTTATTGGGGAGATAAAATCCAATTAGTGCGACACAGGATAACCTTTGCTCTTATCAGTGTATTACCCGGAAGTTATTATTTAATAATCAGATTTATTAATCGACAAGAAAACTTTCTTTGCTATGCTGCTGTTGATATAATTAAAAGTTTTTTAATTTCTGTTATTTATATTTTAGTTGTAAAAGTAATTGCGTACCAAACTATAGAGTTCAAAGAACTCAGAGGATTAACTATTCTTGAAAAAAACAAACCATTACTTAAAGTAAACGATCTCAAAGTACATTATCCGCTTTTCAAGGGAACCCTTAAAAGACAAGTTGGAGCTGTCAAAGCTGTTGATGGTGTCTCCTTCAGTATAAAAACTGGTGAAACTCTCGCTTTAGTGGGAGAAAGCGGATGTGGAAAAACAACAATTGCCAAAGCAATTCTAGGTTTGGTTGATAAGACAGAAGGGGAGATGTTATTCCAAGATAAGCGAGTCCCTCCTGAATATTCTGCTTATTTAAGACATAAAATACAAATGGTATTCCAAGATCCAGATGCGTCGCTAAATCCACGTATGAAAATTGTTGATATTATCGCAGAACCACTTAGAAATTTACTTGCTATTACTAATAGACTAGATATCAGAAAACGCGTTTTAAGGTTGTTAGATGAAGTTTCTTTAAAACGAGAGCATATGGATCGTTATCCGCATGAATTTTCTGGCGGCCAGAAACAAAGAATTGTTATAGCAAGAGCATTAGCTTGCAATCCAGAGTTGATTATTTTGGATGAACCTTCTTCTGCTCTTGATGTATCAGTTCAAGCTCAAATCCTTAATCTTCTTAAAGAATTACAAGCAGAATATGGGTATGGATTTTTGTTTATTACTCATAATTTAGCTGTTGTAAACTATATTGCTGATCGCGTAGCCGTTATGTATCTTGGAAAAATTGTAGAAATTGGAAGTAAAGAACAAGTTTTTACAAGACCAACTCATCCATATACTCAAGCACTTCTTTCTTCACATTCTGATATTGATCCATACAATCAAGAGATCAGTTTTGTTATTAAAGGTGAAGTCCCAAGTCCTATAGCACCTCCACCTGGATGTACTTTTAATCCACGCTGCTCTTCAGATGCACGTACTAAAGAATGTCAAGTTGACTTACCTCATAAAATAAAAATCGAGGAAGGTCATTATATTTGGTGCGTCAATCCTCCTACCTCAATGCAATCAGTAATTCAAGAATCTAAAGAGAGCCTATCAGTAGAATTTATAGATGAATAAAATTTTTTTATCTCCACTAAGTACAAATATATTATTACAATAATTTATAAATAAATTAACATAGTTAATTTAAATAATAAAAAAACTATATATGAATTATGGTAGTTCAA
>JBHLNR010000121.1:0-11940 GCA_048941385.1 Promethearchaeota archaeon | reverse complement strand
GAAAATATATTGGAATTAAAAGAAGTTTGGTTAATTGATTATGCCCGTACAGCATTTTCTCGATGTAGACCAAGAACACCAGAAAGGGATGTTTTTGGTGATACTAGAGGAGATGAGTTGTTGGCTCAGTTATTAATGAAATTCTTTGATGAAAAATTAGCTGATAAAGGCATAGAAAAAAAAGATATTGAAGAAGCTTCTGTTGGAGTTGCAGCAGGAGTGGGTGAAGGTTGGACTTATGGAGGAAGGCTTCCCATCTTTATGGCAGGATTTCCAGTAACCGTACCTGCATTCTTTATAGATAGACAATGTGGTTCAGCAGGTTCTGGTATGCATGTAGGAATAATGGAAATTATGACTGGAAATGCAAAATGTGTGTTAGCTAATGGATTTGAACATATGGGTCGTGGTAGAGGTACTGGAACTAGCCCTAATATGAAGATGGCAAATAAAGATAGTATATATTATCGTCCTGATCTTGATCTGCAAACAACTTTCAACATGCTTCAAACTGCTCAGAAATTATATGAACAAGAAGTACCTACATTTACAAAGGAGGACTTAGATAAATTTGGAGTAAGAAGTCATAATTTAGCAGTCAAAAGTTATGAAGATGGTTGGTTAAAAGGTGAAATCATACCGGTTCCTGGTCATGCTGAAGGCAATGTTGAAGAAAAGATAATGGTAGACAGAGATATGAATGCAAGACCTTCAAGTATGGAAGGACATGCAAAACTACCAAGATTATCTCGTCCCTTTTACTTAGAAAAGAACGGAGGTAAAGAAGGCTATATAAAGAGGGAAGGAACAGAAGAAGGTGTAATTACGGTAGGAAATTCCTCACCACTAAATGCGGGAGCAACAACTGCTGTTCTTATGGAAGCCGAAGAAGCAAAGAAGAGAGGTCTTGAACCAATGGCAAGGATTATATCAATAGGCTGGGCGGGAGTAGATCCAACCGTTATGGGAAGAGGCCCGGTTCCTGCCACAGAACGGGCTTTAAAAGTTGCTGGAATGTCTGCCGAAGATATTGATTATTGGGAAATAAATGAAGCATTCTGCATTGTAACTCTTAATTGTGTAGATAAATTTAATCTTCCTTGGGAGAAAGTTAATATAATGGGAGGTTCAACTGCTATCGGCCACCCATTAGGGAGTACTATGATTCGTCTCACAGGAACATTAGCAAGGATACTAAAGGATAAAAAAGCTAAGTATGGTGTAGCAAACGCCTGTGTTGGGGGCGGTCAAGGAGTAGCTACCATTATTGAGAATCTCGATGCATAATTTCTTTGGTTATTTTTCTAATTTTATATCATTTTTTTTTAAAATTTCTATTTATTTCTATAATCTTGAGTATTTTAGGATCTATATCAATCTACTAACGGAAAAATGGGACGAAGTTATAAAGGATTAAGTCTTCACAATATGAAATATTTAAAGTTAAAGTTTAATTCCATACAGTAAAACAATTTTTTTAAAAATTTAAGTGATATAATTATGGGAATGTTAGATGGAAAAGTTGCCATAATAACTGGTTCTGGTCGTGGTGTTGGACGCGAAGAAGCATTAATTATGGCGAAAGAAGGATGCAATTTAGTAATTAATGATATTGGTGGGGGAGCTAGTCATCTCGATAAAGATGCTAAGATTGCAGATGCAGTTGTAGAAGAAGTCAAGGCTCTTGGAGTTAAAGCAATAGCAAATTATGACTCTGTAGCTGATTATAATAAAATGAAAGCTTTGATAGATAATACTGTCTCTGAATTTGGAAAATTAGATATCGTCGTAAACAATGCAGGTATTTTACGTGATAGAATGATTTTTAACATGTCAGAACAAGAGTTTGACCTTGTGATTGCTGTTCATTTGAAGGGTACTTTTAATTTAACTAGACATGCTGCTGCCTATTTTAGAGAGAAGGGAAAAGCAGATGAATCTTTAGGAAATTTTGGTAGAATTATTAATACTGCTTCGGATTCTGGTTTATATGGAAATGCCGGTCAGTCAAATTATGGAGCGGCTA
The DNA here is from genome assembly GCA_048941385.1 of Promethearchaeota archaeon. GTDB lineage: Archaea > Asgardarchaeota > Lokiarchaeia > Sigyniarchaeales > SOKP01 > Loki-b32. Next base: position 9,914 of record JBHLNR010000121.1, on the reverse strand, counting down.
AATCTGGAATCGCTACATTTACAGTAATTGTTTCTAGAGAACTTGCTAAATATGCAACTGTTAATTGTGTTGTACCAAGTGCTCGAACCCGTATGACTACAGATTTAACACCAAGAATGTCTGGAGCTATGGAAAGGAAAACGAAAGATGGTTTTGATGTCTTTCATCCGATGCATTTTGCACCATTAGTTGCTTATTTAGCTACAGATGCCGCTAAAGATATTAATGGAGAAGTGTTTAGAGCTATTGGTGATAAAGTATGGGTATACCGTGGATGGCGTACTGTAAAGAAAATATCAAATGACTGGCAGACTTTTACTCCACAACAATTAGCTGAGAAATTTCCTGAATTAATGAAGGATTTGCCCAATAAAGGTGAAGGTAGAGCAACTCCACAGGACTTAGGAATGATGTAGTTTGATTCAAATCTTTACAAATTTTTTTTTTACTTATGCTTTTCTCAATTAAGAATAGTAAATGAAAGTTTGTCTAATTGAAATAGATTAATAAATTATTCGTGATAGAAATTAATTGAAAATTTTTTCAAAAATTTAATGTGATTAAAAATGACTAGTTTAGACTTAGATATTATTGGTAAAGAAACAGAAGAGAGAACTCGTAAATATACTTGGAAAGATGTAATTCTATATAATTTAGGAATTGGCGCTCAACCCGATGAATTACAATTTGTTTATGAAAGATATCCTGGAGGAGTGCAAGTTTTTCCTAGTTATGCTTGTATTGTCGGAGGAGCTGGATTTCCAAGATTTAGTAAAGAGAGTATTGATGGTGCCCGTTTTATTCATGGAGAACAAATGATCAAACTTTATAAACCTTTTCCCTCAGAGGGAGAGTTTAAGGTCAAAGGAGTATGTGAAAACATGTTTGACAAGGGAAATGCTGCTGTTATTCATACAAGAATTTCTGGAAGAACTATGGAAGATGAACTAATTTTCGAGAATAAATATGTTCATTTCTATATTGGAGAAGGTGGATGGGGCGGAGATCGTGGTCCAAAAACTGAACCATTAGACCCTCCTGAAGGTAAAGATCCTGATTTTAGTATAACTTATAAAACTAATATAAATCAAGCAGCAATATATAGACTGAGCGGTGATTATAATCCTCTACATATAGATCCTGCTTTTGCAAAAAGAAGTGGAAGATTTGACAGGCCAATTCTTCATGGATTGTGTACATATGGTCATGCAACTCGTGCTATAGTATATGGTCTTTGTGATGGTGACGTAGCTCGATTTAAGGAATTCAAAGCACGATTTACAAGTGAAGTATATCCTGGAGAAGCCCTTACTACACAGGGTTGGAAAGAAAACGGACGTTACATAATCCAAGTACGTTCCGAGCGAGATACAATAGTTTTAGGAAATGCTTATGCCATAGTTGATTAAATTCTAAATTTATGTTTTTTTTTATTTTATTGATTTAAACCTAATTCCAACTGTAATAGAAAGTATAAAAAAAGAAAAGAAAGGTGATTTAAGTTTTACGTGGTGGGATCATTCTTACCATTCTTGGCCCTTCGATAAGAGAAATTGCGTTTTCAGGGCAATGATAAGCACATACACCACATCCAACACAGAATTCTTCTATTCTTTCAGCTTTATCTTCATCATTTAATTCAATTGCTTTATTATAACATAGATCTACGCAAGTGCCACAACCAACACATAAATCTTCATCTATGCTCGCTAAATAATTAGTTGTATTTACTACAGGAAAAATTAAACAGTCTCTAGCGGTTAAACAACAGCAGCTACAACAGTTACAGATTGCTACTTCCTCTTTAGATGTATCACCGTGTAGATGATAAGCTTTATGGACTAATCCTGCATCTTCACACTTTTTCAATATTTTAAGTGCTTCTTCTTTTGATACTAATTTAGAAAAACCATGATTAGATGTATGTCTGGCAGATTTACCTAATGTCATGCAACTTGGGGTCAACTCAATTTGTTTGCATGGATTTCCTAGGAATTCCTGGTGCTGTCGGCAATAACACTGTCCTACTGCAATATCATCATATTTTTCAATAAGTTCTCTTATACGTTGGGTTGGTAGAATTTTTTCTGTAGGAACTTGTAGCTCTTCATCAACAATCACATTAATCTCTTCCCCAGTTTCTAAGTTTTCCAATATGGGGACTGTTCTATCCACAGCAGGCATCCTTTTGGCTGCAGCACTTAATCCATCATAATTAGACTGTACAAAATCACTTGATTCTTCATTAAGTTTATGGAACAATTCTGCTAATTTATAATTCTCCTCTGTTTTTTCAAGGTTCTGCATAAAGATATATTCAAATTGCCGTCCCATCATTAGCAATCGATATACCATTACTCCTTGGCGATTTGGTTGGTTAAAAATTACACCTGTCTTCGCTAAAGCATCTGCTTTTTTCAATATTTCTTCTTCAGATAAGCCGCTACTCTCTTTTATTTGTTCCATAGTTTGGGATATATTTTTATCAAAAGCCATTAGAAGATCAAGATTTTCATCTTTAATAGTAATCTTTAAAATTTTATGCAGAGTTTCTGACCATTGATGCGGAAATCCCCCCGCTTTAGCTAAAACTCTTGATGCTGCCTTATAATCTGCTTCACTCATTTTTAACATCTGAATTGATCAGTTTTAATCTATAATTTATTTTAGTATTTTATTGAAACACGAAATGTAAATAAAGTTTTATTATTTATCTTAATAGCTTTATTGCTTTTTCTTTAATTCTTAGTAAAAAGTAAGGAATATTTTTGATCATCTTAAAATATTTATTTAATCTATATATTTCATCATTAAATTTTTTGATTTTACATAAAAAAGAGACAATGAAAAATGAAAGAAACAAATGAAGTATATTTAGTAGACCATATAAGAACACCATTTTCTCAAGCAAATCCTCTAGATCCTGACGATGACGTTTTAAGTAAGAAGTGGGGTATAGAACTTGCAGCTCATGTTTTGAGGGATATGTTTGATAATCGGATACCAAACAAAGGCAGTACACTCAAACCTGAGAATGTTAGTGAGGTTTTAGTTGGTGGTACTTTATTACAACATGAACATGGAACATTTGGGGGAAGAATGCCCGGATTTATGGTAAAATTCCCCTTTCATGTACCTGCAACAGTATTCGATAAACAAGACTGTTCTGGTATGACAACTTTACATGTTGGATTTGGTAATATTGCATTGGGTTATTCTGATGTGGTGGTATCTTTGGGTTTTGATCAATTTACTCGAGTACCATTACACAGTTATGGCGGAAAAGTAGAGGTATTTGGAATTCCCCCTGATAAACTGATGCTTGATCCAGAGAATAAATGGTATAATGATGATTTATACGACTGGAAAACTAGTCGATTATTCTTTCAGGCAGCACAGAAACTTGCAGAGGAAGAAGCAGATCTATTTACTAAAGATGAATTGGATAAATTTAGTGCTCGAAGTCATAATTTAGCAGAAAAAGCTCAAAAAAATGAATATTTTAAAGAAGAAATAATGTGTATTAAAGGTCATAAAGCAGGAGACCCTAATAATGAATTTGAGATCGAAAAAGATCAATCTATTAAAGAAGCAGTTACTTTGGAAAACATTATTAATTCACCCCCTATAAGCACACCTGGATGGGCAGGTGGTTATAAAAATCCTGTATTCACAAAAGATGAATATGTCACGAAATTTGGGACTGATAAGGGTATTATAACAACGGGAAATAGCGCCCCATTGTGTGATGGCGCTTCACTCTGTTTGCTAGCATCTAAAGAAGCGCTTAAAGAATACAACTTAAAACCCATGGCGAAAATTATCTCGATTGGTTTTGCTGGAGTAGATCCAACTGTACGCGGACGAGGCGTAGTACCAGCAGCTCAAATGGCTTTAGAGCATGCAAATTTAGAAGTGGATAACATAGATTATTGGGAAATTAATGAATCTTTTAGTATCGTTACACTTAATGCTGCTAATAAATTAGGGATTGATTGGGAAAATAGGATGAATATTCATGGAGGTGCGATAGCAATCGGTAATCCTGCATCCGCTACCAGCCTGAGAATCACGGCAACATTGGCCAGAATTCTTAAAGAAAAAAAAGCAAAATATGGACTTGCAGCTATGTCGTGTGGTGGTGGTCAGGGAACAGCTGTGGTAATTGAAAATTTAGATTAAATAATTAAAATATGAGGTTTAAATAATAAAAAGAGGTTTAAAAATTATGAAAATAAGAGATGTATATATTACAGATTACGTTAGAACACCATTTTCGAGATCTCGGCCAAGAGAGCCACCAAGAGATGTTTTTGGAAATTTGCGTCCTGATGAAATGACTGCCTTAACATTAACTGAAATGTTTGATAATCGATTAAAAGGTAAAGTTAAGCCTGAAGATGTAGATGAGTTTTATATCGGGGCTACTCATTTTAATAATGAATATGTAACCTTTGGAGGAAGATATCCTATATTTTTAGCCAAATTTCCGTCGAAGGTATCATCTGTCGCATTGGATAGAGCATGTGGCTCGGGAATGACAGCTGCTTCAGTCGCATATGATAATATTGCTTTGGGGTATTCTGATGTTGTAATAGCTTCAGGCAAAAATAATGCTACTATGTCAAGGTCAAGACCTCCAACGGTAAGAGATCCAAATCCCGCCATGTTGAAAGGACATGAATTTTATGTTGATGATACTGTTGACTTCCGTTGCTCATATTCAATGTTACAGACCGCACAAAAACTCCATGAAGTGAATGCAAACATATTTTCGAAAGAGGACAATGATAGATTCTCTGTTCGTAGTCATCAATTAGCTGCGAAAGCTCAAGAAGAAGGCTTTTTCAAAGGAGAAATTGTCCCTATAATGGCACACGCAGAAGGTGATGTGGATACTCCATTGTTAATCGAACATGATACTTCAGTTAGAAAAAATGCTACTTACGAGGGAACGAAAGATTTAAGGGGATTAACCACTCCTGGTTGGGCTGGGGGATACTATAATCCGCTTTTGACTAAAGAAGAATATATTGAAATCTTTGGGACAGATCAGGGCTTAGTAACTGCAGGAAATTCATGCCCAACAAATGCAGGAGCGGCAACCTTATTGTTGATGTCAGAAGATGCTATGAAGAAATATGATCTAGATCCAATAGCTCGTGTTGTTTCTATTGGATTTGGAGCGGTGGATCCTACAGTTATGGGGAGAGGTCCAGTTCCAGCATCCTGGATGGCTTTAAAGCATGCGGGATTAACAACTGATGATATTGATTATTGGGAAATCAATGAAGCATTTGCTATTGTAGCTTTAAACTGGATGCATGAGATGGGATTAGATGATCGAATGGATGATATAAATATTAAAGGTGGTGGCATTGCCATTGGACACCCAATCGCAGCAACAGGTCCCAGAATAGCTGGTACTTTAGCAAGAATTTTAAAAGAGAAAAAGGCAAAATATGGTCTCGCTACAATGTGTTGTGGCGGTGGTCAAGGAACGGCTATGATAGTTGAAAATACAGATGTCTAATTTTTTTTTTTTTTTGAAATAATTATATGATTAAGAGAAAAAAGGAATTATAATTTTTTTTTTAGTCTAGGAGGAATATAATAGATTGATGGATTAGTCTTTTCCTCAGGTTTAAGTTGAAATACACCATTTATAACTATTTTTTTTGATACAGAACTCTCAGGATTATTTAAGTCTCCAAAAAATAACGCCTGACCTTCACAACAAATTACACAGAATGGTTCAAGTCCCTGATCAACCCTATAGGCACAAAGATTGCACTTTCCTGCAATGTTATTTTCTTCATCGAATACAATGATGTTATATGGGCATGCTACTAAACAAGATTGACATCCAGTACATAACTCTTGGTTCAATATAACAATCCCATCATCTCTCTTTTGGATAGCATCCTCAGGACAAGAATCAACGCAAGGGGGGTTCTCACAATGATTGCATAATTTAGGGAGAAAATCCAATGTTAAATTTGGAAAATTTCCTCTGGGAGTGTCTTTCACAGCACCTCCTTGAGTTTCTACCTTTATCCAATAATTAGTTGTATTATTTTCAATTTTACATGCTATACTACACGCTTCGCATCCAATACATCTTTCTTGGTCAATAACCATTCCTAGCTGTTTTTTATTGTTCATTTATTTTTACCCTCACTTTTTATTATTTCAACAGCAACATCATTCATATGCATATTCGGTTCATAGACTTTATCTTGTACTGGATTAATGATATCATGCGTTAAATGGTTTAAACTTCCCTCTCTAAATTGATCTATCCACCAACCTTCAGTTATATCAACCACCCCCGGCTTAACTCCCTCTGTTACCCTAGCTTTTAATGTTGTTCGAGCTCTATCATTATAGATGGTTACTATATCGTCAGTTTTTATATTTCGTTTCTCAGCATCAATAGGGTGAATATCTACTAATGGTTCAGGATTTAAATCCAGTAAAGATTCCACATTTGCAAACATTGAATGAGTTCGAAAACGACTATGACCATTAATGAGAGTTAACGGGTACTTTTTAACACCAGGCGTAATTGGTGCTTCGATTGGTGGTAAATAAACAGGAAGGGCCTCTCCATCTTCATATAATTGTTCTGCATATAATTCAATTTTTCTTGAAGGCGTACCAAAACTAAGTGGAAAATTTGCTCCCTCTGGAAGGCGTGGTAATTGCACTGCTTGTTTCTTTAAGGTCTCTCGAGTAATTCCTTCGAATGTGCGATTAGCCATAATGAGATCAATTAATCCCTCTTCTCCACCTTTAAAATATTCTCCAAATCCAAGACGTTCTGCAAGCTCTGAAACAATACTAACATCTGATTTAGACTCATATAATGGTTCAATTACTTTCTGCTGAAGCTGTATATTAGGATACGGTGAAGCCAAAAAATCTGAAAATTCTAAAAAACTACATACGGGAAGAATTAAATCAGCATATCGTGCTGATGGAGTCATAAATAATTCAGTTTGTACAATAAATTCTAAGTTTGGATAGAATTGTTCTATGATTTTATTGGAGTTAGCACATTGGTTTAAAAAGTTAATAAAAGCAAACCAGAGTGCTTTTATTGGATATGGTTTCCCGGAGATGACAGTATCATAAAGATTAAGGATTCCTATTCGATGATAGCTTGTTCTATCAGGGATAGCCTTAAGGAATGGACCCCAATTTAAAGCTGCAGGCATATATCCAGAACTTACTGTCGTTGTTATATTTCCAGTAATTGCTGCAACAGATATAACCCCTCGTAAAGAAATATCCCCATGATAAGTTCTCGTAAAACCCATATGAGTTAAAAAAACAACTTTATTTGAATTAGCTATCCTTTTCGCGAGTTTGATAATCAAGTCTTTATTTACTCCCGTAATCCCAGCAGTTATTTCAGGAGTATAAATGGATGCTAATTCTATTAATAGCTGAAGTGCTGGTTTACATTCAATGCCGTTTATATTATAAGTACCAGTAAGACAGGCTTTTTTTACATTTGAACGTGATACGGTTTTATGAGAATTTGAAGTGTTATCCCAAATCACATACGCATCATTTTTTTTAGCATCAACATCCTTCCCTCGTACCATTTTTCCTGTATCAGTTCTTACCAAATATGGTCCATTTGTATGTTCTAAAATGAATTCTTTATCATGTAAATCATTTTGAAATATGATATTCATAACTCCTAAAGCCAAAGCACTATCAGTGCCAGGATATAATCCAATATATTCATCTGCCTTAGATGCTGTCACTGTGAAACGTGGATCCACAACAATTACTTGAGTGCCTATCTCTTTTGCATCTAAAACTTTCCGCATATTTTGTAAAGGCATAGCTTCAGCTGGATTTGTAGCCCATATCATTAATAATTCTGGGTATTTTCTCTGCCAAAATTCTCCTTGTAGATGCATATAAGGAAATTGGTGTCCCAAAATCACTCTACTTCCGCACGGTAGACCTGCATCCCCATAACCCCAAGCACTTACTCGAGTACTTTGTGTAAGACTTGCCAACCTTAAATAAGCGCCAAATTTTGTGGTACCAGCGCCAGGTCCCCCTAAAACCCATCCAATTGATTTCCATCCATACCTATCAGCAATTTCTTTAAATTTGGTAACAATTATCTCATAGGCGTTTTCCCATGATATACGCTCAAATTTCCCTTCTCCTCTCTTGCCAATACGTTTCATAGGATATTTAATTCTATCAGGGTGATATGTAATATCTAAACTCACTAAACCTCGAAGGCAGATTCTTCGATCTCTTTCATCAGGGAATTCAGCAGGTTCCAATTTGATAATCTGATCTCCTTTTACGTGAGCTAATATTCCACAGCAATCTATACCACAATGCGCAGGGCAAGCAGTCCTTACTACTTTTATTTCCGGAATTGTCATTTTATATCATTACTATCTTAAATAGACTTGTATTTAAATAGTAGTTAAGATAATGAAAAATAGTAATAATTGTTATTGGAAAACTTTGAGATTAAAAATAAATAGCATTTAAATTTATTAGATAATTTTACATTGTAAGTTTTAAGCACTTATTGAAAAAGATAGGTAATTAAGATGAAAATAGAGTCTGAAGCAGAATTTAATAACCTTGACAATAAAGGTCATGTTAAAATTGATTGGGGACGACAAGGAGGAGTTATATTAGGTTATATTGTCGTACTTCTTGGTTATTACGGGATTATTGCCAATACTATGATGTTTGATGAATATGGTAGATGGATTTCTTTTCTTGATATGGATCGAACTATTCTTTTTTGGACCTATACAACTTATTTAAACAATTACTTCTTACCTGCATTCTTATTGTTTTTAGTATGCTTTTTGTTAACGTACAAAGAAGATATACCTCATTATGGAATTAAAGCCTCAATATGGGTGGTACCTCTTATTGTTATAGAAGGATTCATCTTTTACTCCTTAATGTTTGGAATTGCTTCAGAACCATTTATCCTCAAATTTACTCATATAGAAGGTTATTTGGATATATTAGTTTTATATGGATTAGCAATCTCAGGAGCAATATGTGGTATGAAACTTAAGCAATTTATGGTACAGAGAAAAAGCGTTTAATTGTTTTACTAACAATTTTAGCAAGAAATCAACAATCTTAAACCTGAAGCATTACTTCTATAAAAAGACCATTATTTTTAATAGTTTAATTATTAGATAATTACTTCTTTTTTTAAGTTACACTTATCACAGAAAACAAATTAGGAGAAAGATAAATTTAAATTATACACCTAGGTTATTTATTTAATTATTTGGTAGTATGAATAAATTTCTAAAGAGAAATTTAAAAATCAATTATTTACTCCAAACAGGGATAAGTAATGGAAGTTTTCCTAAAAAGAGCAGAAAAGTCATTTAAAGAGAAACTAGGTGAGTCTAAAGCAGTTTCTATATTAGGGGAAATAAAAAAGGCAACTAATGAAATTCCTTCTAAATTTAGGCGCGTGATTGGCTCTGAGATTCCACGTTTTTTGTTTAATTATTCACAGGAGATTGAATATGTGTCTCCTGGAATTACTGAAGCCGTACTTAACCATGTTTTATTATTTGCTCTCTCATTAAAAGATTTAGTAAATAAAGACAGAAATCAGGTTAATCAATTATTAATTAATAGAAGTAATAACAAAATGAGAAATCTCTCTGACCTACTTGACTCGGTTGTGGAAAAAGCTAAGAATGGGGAGACTATATACACTAAAGGAAGTTTTGAAGATATTCTTACATATGTGTTCGGGGATAAAGCCGAGATTACTCAATTAAATGATATTGAATTATTTGTAAAGCGTGCTGAAAAAAATTTTGAAACTATATTAGGACATGAAAGATCACCTTATTATTCAGAAGAAATAATAAATTCATTGT
>JBHLNR010000300.1:0-2961 GCA_048941385.1 Promethearchaeota archaeon | reverse complement strand
AATTTTTTGTAAATTTCTTCATCATACGCTTTAATATCGAGCCAATATGAATCTAATTCTGCTTTTTGAAATAGATCTAAATTTTTTGGCGTAAGTCCATATCCATTTGATTCCAAAAGCACCCAGAGGTTCTTACATCTAAGCTTGATTTTCTTGGTAACCTCAGCATAAAAATCTGCTTGACATGCAATATCACCTCCAGTAAAAGCTATAATATTTCTGGCAGGGCCAAATCCTTGAGGGCTTAATACAATTTTATCTTTTAATACTTTATTTGGACATAAAGGACTAGGTTTATTAAATAAAACGCATGAACCACAGTGTTTGCATAGTTTATTCGCATAATACATTAAAGCATGCTCTCTTGGTTCATTAATTGTGACATATTTCTCATAATTTTTACATTCTTCAGCAATCGCATCCGTAGAATACCATTCTCCATTAAAATATTTTGTGAATTCCCACGAATGGCATTTTAGACAATTATGATTACAACCAGATTGATAAATTGAAAAATAATCTTCTGGACGAGAAAGATGCATAGATTTTATTACTCGATGATATTGTCCATCTTCATATTTTAATGTAGCTTGACATGCTGGTAGTTTTGAATCGTTTTGCAAGGTAACCTCGCAAGAACCTTTATTGTATCCTTGTTTGACCATATTACACATAAATTTCGGATTTTCCATTCCAATGCTATTTATAATTAGTTATAATAAAAATTTAATGATCAAAAATTTTTCTTTCTCTAATTCAACCTTTATATTTACATATTAATAACTATATTAACATTGTAAATGGAATTCAAATCTAGTAAAAAGATAGGCAAAATATATAGAATAAATTTTCCTAAAATAAGGAATATGCATGGACCCAGCGGGAATTGAACCCGCGGCCTTTCGCATGCCAAGCGAACGATCTTCCACTAATCCATGGGCCCAATAATATATATTTAAAAGCATTCCCAAATAATTAAATTTTATTATTTTTGGGAAGGAGATATCTTTATTATTAGGATATATTAAGATTTTGAGATCTTAGAATTAAGTTTTCAAAGGTTTATAGGAAGTTGCTTACCCTTATCATGAATCATTTGCTCAATAGTTTTAGATTGAAATTTCATTTCATCATAAATCCAACTATAAAGTCGCATTTTTGATTCATAAATCTCATTTTCTATTTCAATTGCTTCCACTTTCATAATCATCTCTTTTGGTTATAAGAATAGTTAATTCATCTTGTATTTGGGCTAAAGATTTCCTAAGTAGAGAGTTCTTTAGATTAGATGTATGAGTTGTAGGAGTTATAATCTGATATTTAATACCAAGAGTCTTTAAAACTAATTCCGCAATGTTAAGTTTTTCTTTAAAATCACGGTACATTTCAATCGTAAAATTATTGTCTGTCATTACTAAAACATCTCATCAAATTCTTTGTTGTCAAAAAGTGATATTTGTTGTAAGATAATAACTATTCGTTATAAAAAAGATATATTAAATACATAAAAACTTTTACTTTGTGGTAAAAAGATAAATATAAGATATCAAAAAATAGATATATTACATTAGCTTTCACGGACTTCTTTTATTGAATCGAGTTTCCGAATATTAGTAAACAGGAAAAATGATACTGCAGTCATAATGTATAAACTCGCGCTAATAAAAAATAGAGGGGGAGTCCCATAGAAAGTTGCCAAGAATCCTGAGAGTGCAATTCCCAAAGGCATAGCAATAAAAGACAGAGTATTATCGATTGAAGTGATTCTTCCCAAATTTTTATGTGGAACACTAGTTTGTAGAATTGTAAAATATATTGCGTTAATAATCGGCATAGTCAACCCCCTAATTACAGAAAATATCATCATAGGGAAGAAGAATCCTATTGGTATAAATGCAAATAAAGCATATGCAATTCCATGGACAACTATTGCAAGTGTAATTATCGGGATTTTATGTTTCCAAGTCCCTTTAACAGTTGTAATGACTCCTCCTATAAACATTCCAATATTAAATGACATTGAAATCAGTGCATAATCAACAATAGACCCCATATGAAGAACATTAATGTAGTAAGTTAACAATGTACCAATAGGTTGCATTAAGAAATTACACAACATAGCTTCAATAATTAGAGCTAAAAGTCCTGGCACTGTGATTAAAACTTTAAATCCTAATCTAAATTGTTTTCCAAATGATTCTCTCATCTGCTCTTCTTCTCTTTTATGTACAGAAGGAATTTTCACCAACAATAAAGGTATTACTGATATTAAGAAAGTGATAACATCAATCCATAAGATTTGTCTAATTGAGAAAAACAAATACAGTGGTCCACCTATTATAGGTCCAACAATATGAATAAATCCTGTTGCAACGAAATTAATGCCATTTATTCTACTTAAATGTTTTTTAGGGACCATTGTAGGGATAATAGAACTCTCCGTAGGCATATGAAAAGCTTGACAAACAGCTCGAAAAGCAAAGAAGAAATAAAGCATCCAAAACTCCATGAAGTTAAATGCAAAAAACACCCACATGATAAATGTTGAGGATGCTTGAAGTGAATCTACAATCAAGATTACAATTTTTCTATTGTATTTATCTGCTACCACACCTCCTATTAAGGATACTAAAATAAAAGGAATTAAATAAGAAAGTGAACCAATTGTAACTACTAAAGCATTCCCTGTAGTATCTACCAACCACCAAGATAATGCGAAATATACTATACTAGAACCAAAAATAGAAACTAATTGACCTATCCAAAAAAAAAGGTAACTCACAAAAGAACTAGAACCAGTCGTTGCTTCCATAATTGGATATAGATATAATTTTTTTATATAAACAGTAAGAGTCTTCAATATTTAAAAAATATACTCCCTAAAGATCGTGAAACGATGATTTCACGTATAAAGGATAATATTCGGGTAATATGAACTGAAAATTCATATTTCTTTTGTTT
>JBHLNR010000120.1:0-12064 GCA_048941385.1 Promethearchaeota archaeon | reverse complement strand
AATCAAATAGTATCCATAAATCTTACGGGCTAAGGGACAAGAATGAAAGTAAGTAGTAAATTAGATGAGATTTTGGAAGAGATATTAATAACAGAGTTGGAATGGTTGAAAGATGAATTTGAGTTCTTGTTTAAATCCAAAAAGAATAATTTCACTGAGAAGGATAGGAAAATAGCAAATGACATCTTAGATTACTTTTTAGAAAACACCTATACTGGTGATAATATTATTTTGCTCAATTTAATGAATGAAAAGCTAGAAAATATTGAAAGAGTGTATTCTAAATTTCTTTGATAATCAATTTTATAACAGAATAATAAAAAACCTCGATATTGATTTATTTTAATTTACAGAGTTTGAAGCCTTGATACTACTGATGCTTCTAATCGGCTAAATACCAATACCAGTTCTTCAAACTGGTTAAATATGCTAAAACTTTTTTATTTACCCTTTTTTTTATTGTTTGTAGTGTTTGGTCCTAAAATTATAACCATAATAGATACGATACCAAGTATTAAAATTAGATAATATCCAGAAATTATGGGAGCTGGATCACCTTTTCTAATGTATATTCGCTTACTTCCTATATTTCCTGCTCTATCTTGGGCATAGAAAGTTAAACTCAAGTATCCTTTTGGTGCATCATCCCATGCGTCTTGGCTGATGGTGCCATTTAATTCAGTGAAGGGAAATATACCTGAAATTCCTTGTACAGTATACCACATTGCTATAAGATCTTCTTCGATAATAGAAATATTAAAATCAGGAGGTTTACTCATGAATAGTTCATTTTGTAATGGAGTATGAATGGTAATACGTGGGATATTTGCGTCTTTTCTCACAGTGATTTCACTTGAATTCATATATCCTAATTTATCTATTACGTAAAAGATGATTGAGACTGTACCATTACCAATATAATCCCATTCAAACTCATCAAATTTAGATTCAAATGTAAAAGTAACATTTGGTCTCCCATTAATGGAATAGTATTTAGTTTTAATATTCGGTTCCTCTATTGTAAGCGAAAAGTATGGGGCAGTAACTCCACATAATTGATTGAATGTTGGCTCGTTGATGAAAATTTTTGGAGGAGTTGTATCTTTCAGGATAACTCTATCACGGTATCCGATACTTCCATTTGTATCGTTAGCAAAGACTCTTAAAATGACTTTACCGTCATTTAAATTATTCCATGCTGTTATATTAATAGTAAAAGTAGAACTAAAAAAGGAATAATTTGTTAATCCGGTATCAACACTATACCAAGTAGTATTTATCGGATACAAACTTCTCATGTTTATATTAATCTGTGGCGGATGTGTTCCAAATAATTCATTAAACCTAGGAGAAATAATAAGAATATTTGGAGGGTCTATAAGAGAATTGTCCCATATAGGATATCTATCTACTGCCAATTCATTTGGAGGGGGGACAATATATGGGTTATCACCAATCCCATCAAAATTACTATCTACCCCTATGTAATCATCCCAATAATTTCCTATTGATCCATTATCCCACTTATTTGCATACCCCCCAAATTCATCCCACCCATTGATTTGATTTTTAATGAAATAATTCTCATAGATTATATTATTTTGTCCGTGATTTGCATCCTCCAGAAATATTCCATAATCATTCTTACTGATATAATTTAGGAAAATCCTGTTTGAGCTAGAAAGATATAAATTTATTCCTTGAGGGTTATCAGTAATAATGTTATTATATATACGATTATTGCTGCTGAGTAAATAAGATCTTATACCAACCCCTGTAGAATCTTGTATTTTATTTCCTTCAATCATATTATAATGACTATGAGACAGACTAATACCTACTCCATTGGAACTTAGACTGTTTCTAATAATAGTACTATTAATAACATCTATAAAACAAATACCGTATGTTCTATGATTACTTGCAATATTATCACTAAGATATACTGAATGACTATCACGTATTAGATATCCATCCCACTCATTATTTATTGCCGTATTTTGAATAATCTTGTTTCCTGTACCTCCTTCTAAAAAAATTCCCATCCCACCGTTATTATTATTAATCGTACCTCTTATAGTGTTATTAGAACTGGCATCTAGTTTAATTCCCCATTTTGTATTGCAATTAGAGATCGTATTATAAATTGTAAGGTTGTTCGAGAAGCGTATATGAATTCCTACATGATTGTAAGAACTATCGCAAGAATTTATAACCCCGTTGGATACATATGATAACTTAATTCCAGCATCTCCCCCAAGAATTCCGGAATTCATTATTTCACAATTTCGAAGTATAAAATAAACCTGTGAATGTGCTATTTCAATACCATTACCACTTCCTAGGGCATCGATTTCAACATTTTCGATTATGTAAGGATCCATAAGGGTTCCCGAACCAGTACACCAACCAAATTGAGAGGAGATATAATTCCAACTTGAAGCATGATGGGAATCATCTATAAAAATGGGGGAAATTCTAGTAGATTTCTTTAAATTCTCTTCATCTTGGTAGATATTATCCTCTGCTTCATAACTCGAAAAATGAAAAATCAAAATTAGAAGGAATAAAATGAAAATAATGAATTTTTTACCATTCATATTTTATCTTTTAGTAGTAATTTCTAAACAGAAGTCTAGATGATTAAATATTTAATTATTACGGTCCTAGGATTTAATCCTTTGGATATTAATGAAGTTTTTTTATTTACTCTTTTTTTTATTGTTTGTAGCTTTTACTAGAAAATTAACGTTTAAAACTGCAATCTATGATAAGAGATTTAAATATTTATATATCTTATTATAAATCATCAATAGTAAAGTAAATGAAATGGGTGAAATTTATGGGAAAAAACGTTCAAAGAGAAGCTATGCAATTAGGGTTAACTAAACTCCCAAAATATACTTTTTATACACAACCTAGAAAAGTGAAAGCGAAATATTCAAAAGTAAAACCAGATATAGCATATACAGTAGAAAATTGGATGACTAATATTGATCCTTCAATCAAAATGAGTGAATCTGGTGGTAGAAAGAGTGGATATTATTATCTAGCACCTGGAATAAATACGTACGTCGAAGTGCAGAGTAAAATGTTTGCTAAATCACGGTTTACTATGTATAATGCAGATAAACAAGTCACCAAATTTGATATTTATACGGATAATGAAGATCATGTAAGAACGCTTGCTAAAGATATTAATGCTATATGGGATGATGGAATGGTACCTCATCTAAATTATGAAAAACTTGAAAAGAAGTTCAAAGTTGGAAAAGAAGATATCATATCCACTTGGAATTCTTTTCTTTAAATTAATTCTTTTTTTTTATATTTTCTTGTTCATTTGAAAATGATTACTGACAACTCCTTGATCATGTTGTTCATGACATAGGTGAGGTAATTTCAACAATTAAAATCACAGCAAAAACAGTTACATGAACTGTTTCCTTTTGATTATAATACAGCTCAGCACCGTAACAAAATTACGATTAAAGAAACTCATATCGAAGGAATTAAGCCTGAAATGAAGATCTCGCTGAAACCTCATTCACTTACTATATTAAAGTTAAAGAAAGAGTAGAAGTTTTTAAGCTACATCGAGATATTTTTAATATAATTCTCTATTTTTTCAACTATTTCTGTAAGACGAAGACCATGATTATCTTCCTCTTCTTTATTGTTTAGACTCGTTGAAACCCTACGGATAACTTCTAGCGAATAGTAAAGCATCTTAGTGAGATAATATTGGTTTTTAGTAAGTTTTCTCTGTAGTTTTGCTAAAACCATTTGATTATCAAGTACCATGATTAAAGGATCCTTAGGAGGGGACTTAGATAATTTCTCCTGTACTTTCTTACGTTCTACCATCTCCTTTCTTCTTTGTTCCAAAATTTGTGTAAGGTTAATTAGATCGAGTGAAACTTGTCTCAATGGTCTAATCAGAACTAAAATAATACCCATTACAAAAATTAATTGCCATAAGAAAAAGATATGGTAATAGGAGTTAAAAAATCCCTGATATAAAAGTCCACACATGGCTATTCCCAGACTCCTGCCCACCAATCCGCTTAAATTTCCAAGAGAGAAAGCAGTTGACCGTACTTCTGGGAGATTGATATCTCCTAGAATTGAATACGCAATAGAAGGTGCTGATGATGTCATAAAGGAAAACACCATTAGAAGCACAATAAAAAGAGTAACATAGGTGGGACTCAAGGAATATGCAGTAATCGAGAATCCCGATCCGAGTATAATTGTGAAGAGTAAGACGATTACTTTTCCATTTGTTCTTTTTTGAAATTGCTTATCAGCTTTCCTTCCCCATAAGGAGACTCCAAAAAGTTGAGGAATAAAGATAATAATCTGAGTAATCATCGCAGAGAAAGGAGTAAATCCAACATCAGAGCGTAATAAAGTAATGAAGTAGAATGAAACTGTACCTATGACAAAATCATGAATAAAAAACATCAACATAAAATGAATATTTGTTTTGGTTTTAATGAATAGTTTCATTTCAGTTAGCCCTAAACGATATGTATATTGGTATTCGTCTTGTGATAAAACATCGGTAAGAGATTTTTCGCTAATTCCTCTTTTGGGAATATATATTGGAATAATAAGGAGAATTGTCGTCGTAGAGGCCAGAAATAGTATGAATAGTAGAATTCTCCAAGACACTATTCCCAAAAGTAGTCCTGACAATATTATGCCTGCTCCATATCCTAGAAACATTGCCATTCCCAGTAACGCAAAAGAATTTGTCCTCTTTTCTGAAGGACAAAGATCGATGATAATCGAGTTTGAAAGAGGTAAAAGGGCTCCAAACCCAACAGCAGAGAATATTCGGGAAGAGAGAAATGTATAGATATTTGATGATATAGTGGTTAGGAAGAGTCCTAGAGAATACACACATAAAGAAAGCATTAAAAGTCGCTTTCTTGAATATCTGTTTTCAACAAAAGCCCATATGAATGATACTATTCCCGAACAAATCAGAAATAATGAATGTATTATTCCTATTATGCCTACAGTCAAAGATAGGTTGTGGGTTATTTCGATTACCAAGGGACCGAATACTGCTACGGATGCCCACTCTGATATGATTATTAAAAAGATAACGATGAAGGTAAATCTATTTCTCATTATAAGAAAATAATTGGAAGAGCATTTATAAAGAAAAAAATAAGGTACTATCGAGATAATCTCGATTTTTTTTAAAAAAATTTAAAGAAATTAAGATGATTTCAACAAAAAATTTTATTAATCATCATTTCGAATGGTTCAAACTGAGCTACTTTCGTGATTTTGCAACCGGAAAACTGTAAAACAAATTCTCTAAGTATCTCTTCCAAAAGAGGATTAATTTTTTTATACAAATATTTCTCAAGTTTTTTATCTTTATCCATGACTAAGAATACGGTAACTTCTTGAATTTTTCCACAATAATCGCGAATACTACCTTTTTTAAAAAGGATAGTATATTTATGATTTTCAAAATATTCAATAGGTATCATTATACTCTCAGTGAAATTTAAAAGTCCTCTTAACAACTCGCTTGTAAAAATTAAATCTAACTCTTCCTTATTCGCCCTTGGATAATTAGCATATATGATAGGGACTTTATTGATTAATATACCTGCTTCTCGAATCAACATTTTAAGCCAAAAGAGATTTCATAATTCATTTTTCAATTGAATCTCATATTTCTTTATTTTGGGTTCCATATTTAGTTTTATATTGGAAACTCTATACAGAGTCTTCGATTATTATTAGATTGAGTAAAATTCAGTATATAAAAAAATGGGGAGAGCCCCTTTTTCTTAAAAGTTATTGAATTTTTTATTAATTACAAAAATCTTGAAGTTTAAATTAGGTTTCAAGAAAAAAATACTATGATTTAAACTAAACGTTATTAGTATTTCTTGTAAGATTTTGGGCATGATGATTCACTTCTTTCAACCCTTGATGTACGAGTAAAAATCCAATCATTATACTAATGAGTGTTAATCCAGGCCAAAAGACTCCTTTGTAGTGTTCTAGATCTAAGCTATAATCATAAGCTTTGTAAATTATAAATCCTAAATTATAATCTTTAAAATACAAAAAACCTAAAAATCCTACTACTGTGTATAAAAAAATAGCAAAAATAAACGCCCATGGAATATAAATTATTAATTCTCTAGTTATATCAGTAAATTTCGGTTTAGTGTGAGCAATTTTCCACGTAAACATTGGTATTAGTAATATACCTATGATAAACACTAATGTTGAATAATTGTCATAAGCTATTGTTGCCATTATTATAGCTATAATTATATTCGGAAATATGTAGAAGGGAACCATGAAGCCTAATGTCAACAGTTTATCCGATCGTTTGAATTGACTAGCAATTATGCCAAATGACAACCCCCCTATCAAACCAATTAGAATAGCAATACCTCCCGTGATTAGAGCTCCTCTTACACCATAAATCAGGTGTGCTAGTAAATCAAAACCATAATATATTTGGCCCAATGGGTGTTCTGATGAAGGCGGATTCCATGAACCAGAGAAATCAGGATCTAAAGCGTCTTCTGCAGAATAAGGAGTAATTATTTGGGGGAAAACTGAGATAGTAATAAAAAAGGCCATTATAATCAAACCAATGATGGTAAAAGGAGATTTCAATCTATCAAAAAAATACCTCTTTAACAATGTAATGCCATCTTTAAAATCTCTTTTCAAATTCTTTCCCACTCCTTCATCTTGAATTTTTTGTGTGATTTCTATCACAGATCGCTCTTTTTGAAGGTAACGTATAATAACTAATTTGTGATTTGAGATCAAAATAACAATTAGAAAGACAACTAAGATCATAAACATTAATCCTTTAAGAGTAAAGTAATCAAATCCCTTTAAAGCCCTTAAAAAATGATAACTAAATCCTCTCAAATTAAATATTCGATCGATGAGAATATAATACATGAAAATCATACTGAAATTCATACCCGTTCTTAAAGTGTTTGAAATAATAGAATTATCGATTATAGTCCCTGATGACTTCCTAATCCTTTGTTTAGCAATAAATGCGGTAATTGAGGCTGTTAAGAATAAAATCGGTATGATATAACGTAGAAAAACTTCAGTTGTGTACGACCACTGTCCAGCAATCATAGAATCTATCAACAAGGATCCTGTAACGAGGGGTGGTTCATACCCAGAATACCATTCAAAATCTAAAAACCAATATTGGATCAAACAACCAAACCAAAAAAATATGGGTATAACACCTATCCCAATTAAAATGTTAATTGTCTTTTTAATATTGGACCGGCCTACTCTCTCCGTTTTTCTCCCAAGATATTTGCCTAGTATCAATCCAACTATCAAAGGTATTATCATTATTTCGAACATTCGTAGAACAGTACATCTTGCTAATTCCAGAACAGGCATATTTCTCCAATATGAATTGCCCCAATCTCCAGAGAAAAATTCCAAAAGGTAAAAAGCAAATTGGATCAATAAGTTATCTTCTTGAGGGAATGGTTCACTCTCAAAGTGTATTATAAAAATGGGGTGCGGTAATTGTATTAAAAAATAAAAATTTATTACTAAACCAATAAAAAGAAATAAGATTGCAAGTAGGAAAATTGTAACTAAGTTTTTTCTGAAATTAATAAGGTTCTCTTGCGAATTCAAGTAATATTTCGCCTAGGGTTAAACTTAATCCAGCAGTATTAATAATTTAAGAAGAGGACACATATAAAATATTATATCAAATATTACTCGATTTGGAATAAGTTTATAAATTTATCTTGGTTAATTATTAGCAAAAATTGGGTGAACTTCTTGTCCTTAAAAGTTGAAAGTGAAAAACTTCAAAAATTTGTTGTTGTTGTAAAATATCTTCAATTTGTTTTCCTTGCGGTTTTATTTTATGGCACGGCAATGTTAACTTATGATCTCGTTCAAATTATACCAGATGTACAGATTTCTGCTTGGTCTATAGGCTGCACGGTTTTTGGTGGAGAAGGTGCGATAGTTTCCTATTTTATTATACGATCCACTGAAAAGAAAATCGATAAGATCATTAGAGAAGGGAAATAAATAAATGAAAAATGAGAACCTGGAAGAAGAATTAAAAAGATTTAGGACTCAAGCAAGATCACGAGTAATTGTCCTAATTTCATCTTTAATTTTAATCTTTCTATGGTTTACAGATTTTTCATGGATTACACAGCATGCAACCTTTAGCAGTATGGCACTAGCAGCCGCAGGTCGTAGTCTTGGAATGAGAATATCTCATGTTATATCAGTAACTTTTATAATTACTATATTATTTACAATTTTTTACATCCTTTTACTTAAAGTGTTAATTTCCGCTAGTATTGAGAATTGATGAAAATACTAAGGAAATGAAGAATAGAGATTCACTTTGAAATGTCAATATCAGAAAAGAAAGGAGGATGAACATATGAAGGCACTATTTGTTGGTGATATGTACATCTTATTCAATGCAGATAGACTCAGTATTAATCCATACTATGGTCCAATGAAAATGTCTCATGGCTTTGCTGGTTCTATCCTAATGGATTTGATGCTTAATGAAAGAATTCAAATTATAGGAAATAAACTTACAGTTGTTAATACCACGCCCATAGGAGATTCATTTCTTGATGGAGCATTATCACTCTTAGTAAAATCAAAACCTTCCAAAAAAATCAAATATTATATATCCTATTTATTAGAAAGCGGGGCATATTTATATAGGCTTATTTCTGACCGTTTAATTAAGTTAGACTACATGAAAATGTCTATTACTATAAAAGGATTCATTCCCCAAATAACCGTTGATTTTTTCGATAAAGGAATTCGAGAAAACATAGTTAATACAGTAAAGAAAATCCTTATTAATGATTCACCTGTACCAGATAAACATTTCTGGTATTTTCTTAGTTTATTAAGAGCTACTCGCTCTTTTAAGGATATTCTTGGTAAAAATCATAAGAAAGAAGTAAAAACCCGTTTGAAAAAACTTGTAGCAGACGAACCAATAGGAAAGCAGGTTAAAAGAGCTATTCGAGAAGCTGAAACTGCTGAAACGGCGCCCTAAATTGAAAAGTAAAATACTACTATATATATCGAAATTTAAATCGACTTTTCTGATATTATAATATTTCTTCTCAGCAATTCCTTCTTAAATAGTTCAAGATTTAAATCTGGACACCCTTCCGGGGGAAATACACCAAAAGAGTTGATTTTTTTATTAACAATCATTTGAGCTGAAATTGAGGCGGGCACTGAGGTAAGTTGTGCAACTTGTCCTATGACCGCATATGATAAATGAACGTTTTTTTGATTTTTCAAGCCGATAACATCAGTTTTAAAAGAAGAAATTATCTCTCTCTCCTCCACTTTTCCAGTGATAAGAGGGAAAATCTTCAGAAAGAATTTACATACTAATTTCATAATTTTTTCATGTTTAACTAAAATTAATTTATCAAGTATTTTGGTTAATAAGATATCAGATTCAGGTAGAATGCCTCCCTTGCAAATTGCTTCATTTGATTCTATATAAAGAGGAAGTGTTACAGGCTCAGGATGTCCAACAAAATATAATGGGGCTGATCCTAATGGGGCAGGAAATTCAACCACCTCTCTATCAGTTAAAGCTTTGATATTAATCCATTCTCCATTAATAAATTGTGGAACTTTTCCCATAGCAATATGAGCCCAATGTGCTAACTGCCCAAATCCGATAGTTTCCCCCGTATCTTCAAACCACAGCACTCTAATGGAATCAACTTGATCTAATTGACTAGCTCCGATTTTTGCCATTATATTTGTAAGTCCTGGCGATGCTCCTGAATTGATCAGAAAAGTTAAGTTCTCACGTTCTACAAATTTATTCATTTTTAAAAATATTCGTGTAGCATCATGATCATCACAAATATCGACATAATTAATTCCTGCTTGAATAGTTGCTCGAGGGATCCAATCTCCAAACATAAAATAAGGCCCGATATTGTTTACTACTAATTTATGATCTTTGAGAACTTCAACCAAGTTTTCGAAATCCAAAACGTCTAATTTTTGAAAAGTGGCCCTATTACCCAATCTTTCAGCTAACTTCTTACCTTCAAATTCCTTTATATCTGCTAAAGTAACATTGAATCCACTTTTTACTAGATCAAGAGCTATATATCTCCCAATTTCTCCACAAGCACCCAAAATTATAATACTCATTCACAACCCTCTTTATAAATTATTTTTTCTTTGAAAATTTCAACTATTCTGATTAAAAGAAGATGACATCATAAAAAACATTAATATTTTTTCTTTTATTTACCCTTATACTATTGTTTGGAATTTAATTTTAAGAGATTATTTTATTCCTATTAAATAACTCGAAATTATTGGAAATAGAAATCGTGAGAACCTATAAGGAACAGAGGGACAATGAGTTATAATTATTTATATGAATGCAAAGAATGTGGTTGGCGCTGGAAGGACGTGTCTCCGATGAAGGGTCGTGGGTTCATAAGGTGTGTGCGATGCGAATCGGAACATGTTGAATGTCTGACGGAGAAGAAATCTAAATTAGGTTGGTGGATATACTTAATAATTTCAACAGTTTCAAGCATAGTGGTAGGAAGTATTTCGATATATTTGTATAACAAATTTGATTTAGATTCATGGGTTATACCTGTTGGGTTTATTGTGGGATTTTTTCTTATCCCTATTATAGCATTTTTTGAGTGGCTTGATGATAATATTTTTTAAGGACAATTTTCGTATCAAGCTTTTTTATATCGCAAATCAAAGATTCTTCACAAAAATGTAAATATTTAAATGGTAAACTGGGATACTTAGACTTACCACGAAATCTAATTTTATAAAAAATCATATGAAAGGTGACATGATTGACAATACTTTATATGAGAAATTGGTTTCCTCCGGATCAGGCAGATAAAATAGCAAAGAGGTTTATGGATTGGGTTAAAGATAATCCCCCTGATAGAACTATAGATAAGAACCTTGGTATCGGTATTACTTCGGATGAAAACGGAATGATTCTGGCTATTAGCTTGAGTGAAGTAATGAAAGGGAAAGAGAAAGAAGCTTTGGAACTTGCAACTAAGCAGAATCTATTTATGGCAACGGGGATTAAAGGATTTAAATACAAATCCGAAATAATACTGGACTTCTCAGAGGCTTATAAAATCTTAGGTATGACAGCACCAGAAGTATAAAACCTTAAACAACTATTTTTTTTTACTTTATCACATTTCAAATATTTAATAATTATTCAAACTATTCATTTAATCATATGAAAATTACGGAAAAAAAACCCAAATTTTCACTTGCACAATACAGAAAAGATGAGAGACTTGTAGAGCTTGTAGATAAAACTAACAAAAAGATATTAGCTGTCTGGGCGATTGATTGTGCCGAACGTGTTCTACCATACTATGAGAAAGAACATCCTAAAGACCACCGTCCTAAAAACGCTCTCGAAACACTCCAAACATGGATAAATACAGAGGCGTTTAAGATGGCGATCATCCGCGAAGCTTCACTTGATGCTCATGCGGCTGCTCGTGAAGTAGGTGAGGATAATTCAGCTCGCTCAGCAGCCCGCGCAGCAGGTCAAGCCGTTGCAACAGCTCATGTGAAAACTCATTCTATTGGTGCTGCAATTTATGCTTTACAGGCGATACATAGAATTGCCAACCCTTCTGATGCCCATAATACTGTAGCCAAAGAACGAGAGTGGCAGTACCAACACTTGCTTAGACTGAGAGAAAAATTATCTCTGAAATGATTCTAGTTTAGTACCATTAGTTGATTTGTTTTATACCTATTATATTCAAATTTACCCCCAATCACTTTTATATCCGGTACCTCCCCTAGGCCAAGTAAAAATAATTGCATCCTCAGGACAGACATACCAGCATGATGCGCACTCCATACATTGTTCTAAAGTCTTAATCCTTGCTTTTTTTTCCACAATTTCAAAACATTCTGCTAAACACACGTTTACACAATTACTACAACCTATGCATTTCTTCTCATCAATTTTAAC
>JBHLNR010000007.1:0-49013 GCA_048941385.1 Promethearchaeota archaeon | reverse complement strand
CTCATTATTTTATTAAGGGTAATTAGAAATGGCAGTATTAGAAATCGGGATCAACTTAGGTCTGAAAAAATTACTTGAAATTAAGTATTATTCATCAGCAGATAACGTATTGGATCCTAATATACGTGCTCGATTTTTAAGTGGGCTTGAAGATTTCATTAATGAGGTATTTGGGGATGAAATCAATGTAATATCCCTTTCGAGTTTTGAAATTATCTGTTATTTTAAAATGGTTCAAAATTCAAAAAAGGAGATGGCTATTCTTCAACCTTTATTAATTTTTGCCATAATTGAAAAGGGAACTGACCAGAATTTTGTGCATCAGCACTTGAAGAAGATATACAATCTTTTTCTTAAAAATTATGAGATCGATGACATTTTTACAAAAGGATCAAAATCTTTTAAGAATTTTAAGCCACAAATAGATGAAATCCTTGGAGACTTAAGATTCAAATTAGAGGATCGTATTAGATCTGTTTTTAGAGATTAGATTCATAACATTATAATTTAATTCATCACGACTCTTATCATAACCTAAATACTTAAATAAGTGAGATACGTGAGAGTTGATTTTCATTGCCATCTTTTTCCCCCTATGGATGCAAGTAGAATGTTTAAGGTTGGTTCATTAATCTTTAAAGGATATGGATTTTATGAAAGGATGGAAAAAAAGATGAGAAGCATAAAATCTATTGAAGTAAGTAATATAATGAAAAAGACGATATTCCATCTAAAACGTGCTAACATCGATAAGGCCGTATTATTACCTGTAACCATGAAAGAAAATCAGGAGGTAAAAAAGTGGGTTGAATTTGCTCCGGAAGTTTTCATCCCATTCTATAACCCCCCGGAAAAATATGATAATAGAATTGATCTTAAGGATGAAATAGAAAATGCTATTGCTGAAGAGGGCTATAAAGGGTTTAAAATCATGCTGACATTTCGAGAGAAGAAGTTAAATGATCAATTAATTTATCCTGTTTTAGAAGTCGCTCAAAAATTTAAAGTTCCCATTGTAATGCACTGTGGCTATCCCCCACCTGGAACAAGAAGAAATGTACTCACATACTCAAATCCAATTTCTATTGACACTTTTGCGAGTTCGTTTCCAAAAGCTAGCATAATAATATCTCATATGGGATATCCATTCACTGATATTGCGATCGCTTTAGCAGTTCAATATCCCAATGTTTATTTGGATTTAAGTAATTTGGCTTATATGATGCCTTCTCGTTTAAAAGAGTTATTAATTCAAGCCGATGAAATGATAGGTGTACATAAAATCCTCTTTGGTTCAGATGGTAATATTCCAGAAATGATAGAAATTGCTGTAGATTATTTTGATCAAATTGATTTTTTAACCAATGACGAAGTTGAGAAAATTATGGGGCTTAATGGGGTTAAGTTATTAAATTTATGAATAATATACAAAAATAAATTTTTAATGAATAAAGAGCTTGGAAAAATGAAATTTATAGATTTATCAATACCAATAATTAATCCTAATGAAATCTTGTTTGACCATGAAGGTTCGGAGCTAAAAATCGAATACAATGATCATATTACAGGAGCTGAACAGATGGGAACCATATTTAATTTAAATCCAGAAAAAGATTTACCTATCGGAACAGGTTGGGCAACTGAGAGAATAACTATAGGTACTCATAATGGTACACACATGGATGCTCCATGGCATTTTGCTTCTATTCAAGATAGAGAAATTGGACAGAAAAAGGCAATGACTATAGATGAAATTCCTTTAGAGTGGTGTATTGGACCACTTATAATCCTTAACTGTACTAATTTTGAAGACGGATACGTTTTAACTCCTGAGGATATCGACCAGAAATTAATGGAAATTAATTATAAACTAAAAGAAGGAGATATCTTATGTATTCATACTACTGCCCCACAATATTATGGAACTAAAGAATTTGTAGATCATGGTGTAGGTGTGGGAAAGCTAGCTACTTTACATATTATTAAACAAGGAGTGCATATTGTCGGAACAGATTCATGGTCTTGGGATGCTCCATTTTCAATTACTGCTCGGAAATGGGAAAAAACCAAAGATCCTTCAATTATTTGGGAAGGACATTTTGCAGGGATTGAATTAGGATATTTTCAAATCGAGAAGCTAACCAATTTAGATAAAGTTCCTCCTGTTGGTGCCACTATTTATTGCTTTCCGATAAAGATAGCAAGAGCTAGCGCAGGGTGGGTTCGCGCTGTTGCTACTATTCCAGAATAATATGCAAAATTAAAAAAATTTTTAGTTTATATTTAATCCTCTTCAAAGATATTTTCTACAAGTCTATTATTTTCCTCATCTTTAAATTGAGCAAGTGCACCTGTCCAATCTTTTAAAGTGTCCTTATATTTTTCTTCAAATTTTTGTACAAATTCCTTCAGTGGCGCTCTAACTTCAGAACTCTGAGTTCCTTTTATGAATAACGCTCCGAATATTTTATTACCATATTCTAAGAGAATCGTAATGTCTCCATGATCTATCTTTTTCAATGCCTCAGTAGATTTGGTCATTTCTTTTACAAAGGATGTAATTGCAGAGAACATACCAGAGACGAGGCCAGGATCTTGTATTTCGTCGCTTCGAAAGGCATAATTAAAAACTCCACGGCCATCATCATAAATAATATAAAGTCCCTGTTTTTCAACCTCCTCAAATCTGTAAGAGTATTCTGGTTTCCAGATCTTTATAGCTTTATTTCTGTAGAGATATTTAAGAGTAAAATAGAATCTTCTTTTCTCGTCATTATCTTCAGGGAGAAGTTCTTTTAAAAATCGACTCTTTTCTAAAGATTTTAACAAAGTAAGTATCTCCTCTCTTTCATGTTCGGTATCAAGAGCAATAGATTCTTCACTCTGAGAGATCATATATTGTGATTTCATTTCCATATAATTATTATAGGATGGAAATTCGCTAATAGTTGAAAAAATTATCTTTTCTACAAAATTTTCACCAATTAATATATT
This sequence comes from Promethearchaeota archaeon, assembly GCA_048941385.1. Classification (GTDB taxonomy): domain Archaea; phylum Asgardarchaeota; class Lokiarchaeia; order Sigyniarchaeales; family SOKP01; genus Loki-b32. Next base: position 46,019 of record JBHLNR010000007.1, on the reverse strand, counting down.
TTTACTTTGAAAATCCTTTTTAGCATAATGTATGAGTAAGCCCCAAATTATGACATTAAAAACATAGCGAGAAAATAAATAAGGGATTGAAAGGATATAAGTTATACCAACTAATTCTGCATCAAAAATTGCAGTTCTTAATATAAAAAAATCGAAACCAAAAACAGAGGTAAAACTGGTTTGACCCGTTATCCAATATTCAACTGTTTTACCCGTTAACCAATTCTCAATATTTCCACTTACAAAAACAGATATAAGGATCAATATAGGTAAAAAGATATATAAACCGAGTCTTATATCTGAAATGTATTTCAACCCACGTGAAAGGAAGAATCCAACAACTAAAGTCGAAATAAGAACGTTTACGAAACTCAATATTATTAATATCTCAAAATTTATAGAATCCACTAATGTAGGATTTGGAGTAGGGGATAAGAAATCTGCTGAATTAATAATTATTTCATCATCTAAGGACGGCATTAAAAGACCTCCAATCATTAAATAGTATAAAAAGTAAGCTGCAATAGCAATAGCCCCATATAAAGCCACATAAGTTGTGTTATGAGTGTCCATTGATTTTTCTCGTTTTTGTCTATTCCTCCACCATTCAATTAATTTAATGAAAATTAATATAGAAATTGGTTCGAATACTTTCAGAAATAAAACAAAAATTACTGAAGCCATGATGAAATAAGCAAAAAAGTAAAAGATTACTGGTAATAACTCAAGAGTATTACTATTGATACTATCAACTATAAAAAGAAGGATTGAGATTGTCGAAATTGGCATACCTACAGTATATAAGCTCCGATATGTTTGTTCTCTTACTCGCTCCCCAAAAAACTTTCCTTTTAAAGAAATTTGAGAACTAAACAGTAATTCAACACTAAAAATGAATACTGCAATATAAACGAACAAGATCTCAAGAAACCATCCAAGAGAACTCTGTAATGATGCTTGACCCCCTGATACCTTTATGATGACTTGTAAAAGATATAAGGAAACGGGTAATAGTACGATAAGTAATTTTAAAATTTCCTTTTCTCTTGTCCAATCATTTCTAACCAATTCTTCTCGAATACGTTTAGATGGACTATCTGTGATCTGGTATGCAATGAAGTTTAAATTGTTTTTAATCGTGCCTTCTTCCTTTCTTAGGCGATTCCATACTAATATCATAGAGATGAAAGGTGATATGAAGAATATAAATGGTAATGTAACCAAAGGATACGTAGCAAATGATGTTAGAAGCGAACTAAAGTGTGATATTATATAGCCAACTCCTAATGGAATATCACCCTCCTCTCCAGATTGTAATTCTAATTCTTTGGGGGCATCCCCTACTTGAAAAACGATTGGCAATACCCAATATATTAAATAAAATATTAAAATCCCTGTATATATTCGAAGATACAGATTTGAAATGGCTCGTTTTCTAATAAAAAAATAGGGGAGAAATAAAATAGCAATTGGAATAGTGTTTATAATCGTCGTTAAGAGAATATCAGTAAAGTTCATAATTATTACTTGTATTTTTTTATAATTTTGAATTTATTTAAAATAAATGTATATAAATTTAATTATAATAATTTAGGTTTTTTTCAGATATTTATTTTGTAATATGCCAGTAATTAATAAAATTGGATTAATAATTGATAAGGATTTTACTATAAAAAACATTCCACCTTATCCGCATCCTACATTTCTTTCTTATGAAACTCCCCTTCGGATATCATCAATTCTGAATTTAATAGAAAAGAAAAAGATTTTTGAAAATGAAAGGATAACTAAAATAAATCCAAGTTCTATGGAAGAATCCATATTAAATTTAGCACATACAACATATCATATTGAATCCATCAAAAATTTTTCAAAAAGGGGCTATGGAATACTTGGGGATGAGATTTTTATTACTGAGGATACATATGAGTTAGCAAAAAAAGCAGTAGAAGGAACAATACAAGCTATTAAAAGTGTCTTGGATTATGATGTTAAACAATCATTCGCTTTTATCAGACCTCCGGGTCATCACGCTTTACAAGAAAAGGCATCGGGACTTTGTATTTTTAATAATATAGCAAATGCGATACTATATTTGCGGAAAAATATGATTTATAAAGAGAAGATTGCAATAATAGATATAGATGCTCATTTTGGGGATGGATTAGTTCAGTATTTTTATAGTGATCCAAATGTGCTCTATTTTTCTGTTCACGAATTTGATTTTGTGGATGGAGACATCGGTTTTATTGATGAATTAGGAGAAGGAGAAGGTCTTGGTAAGAGTATAAACTTTCCATTACCGATGGGTATTTCTGATGTTGAATATTTAGAATTTATAGATATTGTAGAACCAATATTGAATGAATTTAACCCAGATATAATTATAATTGCAGCAGGATTTGACATGCATTTTTCAGACCCTATAGGGAATGGTCTTTTGACGTCGATTTCATATTATAGATTTACTGAAAAAATATTGAGAATAGCTGAAAACATATGTGAGGGTAAATTAGCATTCATTCTTGAAGGGGGATATAGTCTAGTTGGCCTTCCTCAATGTGTGTATTCAGTTATTCAAGCATTATTAGGAGAAAAATATAAACAACCAATTTTTGAAAAAGCAGTTCTCTCAACCACAAGTAAGATTGAAGAAGTAACAAAGATTAAAGTTGCTCTAAAAAGGATGTTATCCAACTACTGGGATTGCTTCATATAGTATGTGAATTTACATAAAATTTTCAAGTTTCTTTGCATATTCTTGAACACTAAAAAGGGCATCTCTTGGACCTACTTGGGGATTAATATATGTAATCAATGCCCCGGTGCCTCCAATAGGAATTGGACATATAATAAGATGGCCTTTTCCAGTGATGTTTGTACCTATTTTTCTTTCTTCGGTATTTTCTACAATCATATATTTGATTCCTTGTATTATAATACTAGTTATACCTTTTTCACCAAGAGCCAATTTTTGATTGAGTAGCTCGTTTAGTAAGGGAAGATCATCGGTTAAATCCCAATTCTCAGTTTGGGTTATTAATCTTCCATCTTTACTTACTATTCCTACACCAAATACATTATTCTCAGTGTTTAGCAAATCATCAATAATTCCTTCAATTTCTGACATTATAACCAAATATTTATTATTAAATTGTTATAAATAAAATAAATAAAATCAATTATAAATTTAAACATAAAGAAAGATCGTACAAAAAAAAATGGTGAACATATTTGGCTTTTAGAATGTGGAGGAAGGCTATATTATTATCTTTGCGTGAAAAAAAAATATTTACCATATTCACATTGATCTATACAATTCTGATATTTTTAACTAGTTTATTCTGGGATTTAGCGATTAATGGAGAAATAGGTCCCGCTGGTAATTACTTGCTAACAATATTTTTTGGAACTAGTTTATTCCTTTCTTTACTATATGCTTGGATTATAGTATCAAGAAAGAGGCGTGTATGGGCAACATTCAAATGTATTGGCTATACGAATAAAGATATTTTAGTTTTAGTTTCGGGAATGATATTTTTTACAACTTTAGTTGGATTCTTTATCGTAATTGAAGTTTTATTCCATTATGCTGCTGCACTTTCTTATTTACATTCAGAGGAATTATTGCTAAGTACCAATGAAATCTTAATTGGTCTTGTTCCAGTTATTATCACTAGTGCAATATTCATTATTGTTCAACTAATTGCTTTTATTCTAGCTTATAGAAAAGTTTTAAAAGTTAGACCTATAATTGCATTAAAAAAAGTAGGTGAGTGAGGAGAAATCAAAAATGTCAGCAGATAAAGATGTAATGGTTGAGGCGGTTGACGTTAATAAAGAATATAGAAGAGCAGGTGCCATTATTCGGGCTTTAGCAGATGTAAATTTGAAAATTAGATCAGGTGAATTTGCGGTTGTTCAAGGCCCAACAGGTTGTGGAAAATCTACACTGCTTAATGTTCTTTCAGGATTAGATTTACCAGATTCGGGAAGGATAATATTTGACGGAGAAAATATCGCAAGGGCAACTGAAGATAGGTTAAGTAGGCTTAGACGTCAAAAAATAGGTTTTATTTTTCAAGATTTTAATTTAGTTAATACTTTAACCGCCATAGAAAATGTTGAAGCAGTTTTATGGCCAACAGTGTTACGTCAGAAAGAAATTGAAAATAGAGCAATTACCGCATTGAGAGATGTTGATTTACTTGATCGTAAGGATCATTATCCTGTTCAAATGTCTGGTGGAGAAAAGCAGAGATGTGGTATTGCCAGAGCAATTATTCATAGACCTAGAGTAATTTTAGCAGATGAGGCTACTGGTAATTTGGATCCAGAAAGTGAAAAGCAAGTTATGGACTTATTAAAGAAAATAAATAAAGAAATGGAAACAACGATTATTTTTGTCACACATAGAGATTTATCTCAGTATGGAACTAAAACAATACTAATGGACAAGGGAAGAATCACAAAAATTCAATAAATAAAATTTTATTTTATACAAATTTTTCTAATTTTTTTAAATATTCCTCTTTATATATCTCTTTTATAGACATAGATTCATAGATTAAGAGAATCAAATCCTAAAAACAAAAATATAAATATAAATATTTTCTGAGTTAATATCAAATTAGTTTTGTTTATAAAAAAAATAAATAGAATTGAAAGGAACAAAAGGGGATTATTATGGGGTTTAAGCGTGTGTTTTGGTCAGGTGTAGTAGGAATGATTTTTCTAATTCCAACGGCTTGGATTTCATTTAGGTTCTTAAATTTAACTGAGGGAGTAACAGGGGGATTGATTGTGAATATTGATGACGCATTAGCTATTATTACAAGTACTATTGGAGGTGCTGGAGGTCTTGCTATAGAGATACTAGCTGGAGCATTTATAGGGCTTGCTCTTGTTTTTAGTTTTCCTGTTCATTGGTGTATTATTGTTCGTCCGGAGGATATCTTATTGATCATTGCAATTACTTTACCATGGATTCTGTGTTGCGTCATAACAAGTGGTCTTTTTGCACATTCTCCTAAAGGTGGTATTAATTCTAGTCTAGCAATAGGGATTGGTTATGCGATTATTTTATCAGTTATATATATCATCTTGTCATTTACTTTTATAGGAGACATAATAGATGGTGTAATGTTAGAATTAACAGAATTACCCTATCTAATTGCGGTACTAACATCTATTTTGGAAGGGTGTTTGATAGGGGCGGTTTTTGGGGCTTTTGTTGGGAGTTTGAAATATAAACCAGGAAGAACTAAGGGAAAAAAAGGGAAGGAAAAAAAGGTAACTGAAATTTCGGATGTAAATAAAGCGATAGAAAGTTCTGTAGCACCTACCAAAACTACTTGCCCAAATTGTGGTGCTAAATTACTTTCAGATGATTTATTTTGCACTAACTGCGGTGCTAAAACCGCATAAATCAAAAATTTACTAAAAATAATAATTTATTTAAAGAAAAGTCTATAAAAAGTAGCGGATTAAAGACAATATTTTAATTTCTAAGGAACATAAAAATATTATTAACTCATCAATTTTAATTATAAAAAATTCAATGTGGTAGTGGAACTATTGCCAAGGGAGATTAAAGGTTTAATATTAAGTCGGCTGATAATTCTACTGACTATTGTTCTACTACCAGTAGCAATCTTTTTAATTTATAATCTTGCAGATTTTAGTTTATGGTTTTCAAGTGATACAACCCTAGAAGTAGGGCTAATAAAGTTACTTTGTCCGATTGTATTTTGTGTATCTTGGGTCTTTTTTTTGGTTTTATTTGCAGAACGTTTTTCAGATACATTAGATGAAATTGATAGAACTATTAGTGTTGTCCCATCAAGATTAAAATTTTTCTACGGTGTCAACGCGGTTTATATTCTTTTTATTTTTGTATTTCCATTCATTACACCCATAATTTCAGTGATAAGTTTTGCCTCGTTTGCTTGGAGATTAACAACTTTTCAGAAAAAGAGATGGGAGGAAGATACAAAGATCTCAACTTTAACGTGGATAATGATGATAATCTTTGCAATACTTCCGATTTTCTGTTCAATAATTGTATTACCAGAATATCTCATCTTATTGGATTTCTTATGGAATGATATTTGGTTGCCTATACTTCCATACCTCTACATAATTTCATATTCATTATTCACAGCATTAGCAATCGGTTCTTTGATTATTCTTTTCAAGACTTCTGGAGTAGCTGAATATGAACAGTTGTTTTCTGAACCCTCAGCAAAGCAAAAGTTTTGGAACGTGAGAATACTTGAAATATTGTTATTTGGATTTTTTTTATTTTTAGATCTTTTTAATTTTGAGGTAATTCACCTCTTCTATATTTTAGGGTTTATTATTATAATTTTTATCTCAATTGTTAATTTTTTACGAGGAAAAACTAAAATCAAAAGTTTTAAAAGCCATTTATTAGGATATTTTATCGCAGCTGTGTTTATAGGTTCTAACGTACTTTTTACAACCTCTGAGATTTCTCAAATTTTAAGAGTTTGGAGTTTAGTAATTTCAGCAGTTATGTATATTTTTGTATTTTTTTATACTTTTTTACGCTTAGATTAAACCAGCAGATTTAGTAAACTTTTTGCTCAATAAATATGTAATTTTTAAAGATTCTATTATATTAGAACATAAATTATTAAAAAGTTGAATTTTTTCTATTTATTTAATATCAAAACCAATTTTACCAAAAATTTGTGGTGAAAATGAAAAACATCAATACCAAATCGTTAATGGTATTTACTATCCTTCTTGCGTCCATTGGTGTTATGCCGATGGTAGCTAATGGTCAAATGAAAACAACAGATGATGTATTCGACTTGGATCAAGTTGATGTAGGTATTTTCAAGGGCTTTCAGGGTGGCTTTGGAGGTCTATTTGGCCAACATCTAGGGTATGGTGGTAACATCTTAGGTTCCATATTTGGGATGTTGTTTCTCCAAAGCTTAAACCTTTCGGCTCATGAAATGCTAGATAATGTATTTGTGTTAAGTGCCAATCGCTCAATTCATTATACAAGCGAAGTATATGATTTTGCTGCTGAGAATGATGAGAGAGAAATTTATTTTGCCCCTTATGAATATAATGACCTTCTACCTGTGCAATATGGTCATGCATATTGTGTAGTTGAAAAATCAGGTACTTTTTCCTATGAACTTGAAGTGGGGGCGGCAGTAACTCTTGTTATTTGGGATAATGATCGTTCTTTCATAACAGCTATTAATAAATTAATTAACTTTTTCAAGAAAATATGGGTTTATGATGAACTAGGGAGAGATTTACCAAAAGAAGTAATAACGGAAGGCATTTCTTTAATAATTGGGTTCTTAATCCATATAAATGATATCTTTACAGGGGATGAACTTTTTATATTAAATCCTATTACCTGGCAAAAGCTAGACATTACTCCCGGTCCGGGATTTGATATTACTAAAACTTGGTATGTAACTAATGAATCTGCAGGAGATATGAGTATTGATCCCACTGATCCTGAATTAGCAACTATTCCTGGTGGAAATATTTTGCTTGATACGTGGAATACAACAGCCCAGAATCATAGAGATAACTATATGCAATGGTTGTTAACACCAACATTAGGAGAAATCGCTGAAACGATATGGACTCAGTTTTCTTTCGATTTAATCCAGCTCTGGATTAAGAATTTCGAAATTCATATTGATGTTGGACAAATTCTTGATGCTGCTATGGGAGGGGCTGGAGGGAATCAAGAAGCAGCTATTATAAATGCTTTTAATGGATGTAATATTGAGTTTTACTTATTTACTCACCATCTTGCAGGTGCATTTCTATATAATGATACTGATGGCAATCGAGTAATTTCAGCTAACTATGCACCAATAATTGTTAATGGTGAAAGTGTAGATGTACCTCAAAGTAGTGAACTCACCCACAGATTAATATTAGGAACAGTCGGTCAGTTCAGTTTCAAGAAACCTACAATCAATCCAAGTAATAAAAGTATTTCCTGGGGATTAAATATATATGACGCTAATGTTACAGCAGTTCCTTTAGGTATTGACTTGTATTCTTATATAGATGCGCCAGAAGAGAATCTAAATTTTATTTACTTTGGATTTACTTTTGAACCGGGAAAAGATAAAGAAGTAGGTGCTGCACGTGGATTATTGAAGTTAGATCAATTTTTTGCTCCATGGAATGATCCAATCAGCCCTTATGCTAATGGAAATCTTGATAATCTTGATTTAGCAATAATATATGTATCTACAGTGCTGCATTTTGAGTTGGATATCGCAACCCAAGGTGAATTACCTGATAATCCCACAGAACTCCTAGCACAGGAGCACTATAATAGCACCGAACACACATTAAAAATCGGGAATTATATTGGTGGAAGAGCACAAGATCACCTTGAATTTGTAGATATCGCAGGTCCTGATTATGAATATGGAAGTGTACTTGAACCTAGGCCAACAGATCCCGCTAGTACCAGTATAATACCCATTTTAGTTTGGTTAATGGAACAGGAGCGCCATGATACATATGTAGTTGCTGGGGGTGAAGAAGTTAGTACTTTTTCATCTGATATAAGAGTTCAAACTGAATTTAATGTTCTCGTTTGGGCAATTTGTTATCCCATGTTTGAAGACGGAACAGGTATTTGGCATGATCCTACTTTCAGTGTTTATATGGTCTTCCAATCGGAGGGTTTCTGGGCGCTAATCGTCTTAATTGCGGGTGTTGGTTTAGTTGGGGTTGCAACTGTGCTAATTAAGAGAAGAAAGGATAGTAGATTTTAAAATCTCATAAATTTTTTTTATTATTTTTTTTTTTCTTTTTTTTACACTTGACAAATTTTATATTTTGAGAAACTTAAGTCACATAAAGGTAATTATTATTTCTTGAAAAATGTGATAATATATGGAGTTAGATATTTCTGATCCCTTTAATGTAGATGAGAATAAACGATGGTTTAAGAAATGGTGGCCTGATGGTGTTCCTTTTAATACTATATTTGAAGAAAAATCTATAAATGAGTTATTAGATGAACAGGTAAAGAAATATGCTGATCATAATTTTATATGGTTCTTGGATAGTTGGATTACGTATAAACAATTTCAGAATCATGTTATATCTTTAGCTACAGGATTGAAAAACCTAGGAATTAGGAGTGGTGATGTTGTTGCGATGCATATGCCAAATTGTATTCAATATGTGGTTGGATATTATGCTATAACTCGAATTGGAGCAATTGTTAGTGGTATTAATCCCACCTACCAGCCTATTGAAATATTACATCAAATTGATATAATTAAACCTAAAATGTTGATAGTTTTAGATGCTTTGTATGAACAATTTATAAAACCAATTATTAAGGATACGAACATAAAGACAGTAGTATATACTAACCTTGCTGATATTACAAACATAAAAGGCATAAAAAAAGCAATTGGAAAATTTATAAAAAAAATTCCTGCAGGGAAAGTGGATTTTCCAGGTGCTATTAAATTTTCTGATCTTTTAAAAGTAAAACCAGAAGTTATTGAGGTTAAAATTGATGTCAGAACTCATCCTGCGACATATATTATGACCGGAGGAACAACGGGTTTACCAAAAGCAGCTGTTCTAACTCATTTTAATGTGGTGTCTAATGCAGAACAATGCAAATTGTGGTTAGGAGGGGAGAAACCTGGAATCGGGAACATTGGAATCCTTCCATTATTTCATAGTTTTGCTCATACAGTAGTAATGAATACGACACTAGCAATAGGGGGGTGGATAATGCTATTTCCAACCCCTCCTTCCCAAAGTGAGTTATGTGAAATTATTGAAGTATTACCCTGTCAAGAAGGTTTAATTTATGCGGGTACTGAGATGCTTTTTAAAAGATTAGCAGAATTCAAAAATCTTAACAAGAGATATCCTAAGGTAATGGGAAAACTGATTCTATGCATTTCTAGTGCAGGCCCGTTGCACAAACAAGTTCGTGATGAATTTGAAAGAAATACAGGGGGAAGGATCGTTGAGGGGTATGGACTATCAGAAGCAGGTCCAGCTGTAAGTGCGGGTAATTTATTTGGTGAAAGTCCTATTGGAAGTATTGGGATGCCTTTTCCAGGAACAGAATGGGGGATTTGGCCTGCTGATAATTTTTCTAAGGGTCCAATTACATTGGGAGATCCTGAAGATAGAAAATTCGGTATAGAAAATAGTGGTGAAATTTGTATTACTGGACCTCAGGTTATGTTGGGATATTTAAACAATCCAAGTGAAACGAAGGAAACAATCCAAAAGTTTAATAATAAAATTTGGTTACTAACAGGAGATATTGGATTTATGAGTGAAGATGGAACAATTGAAATACGAGATCGAAAAAAACAATTGATTAAATGTAGAGGATATTCTGTTTTTCCTAAAGAAGTTGAGGAACTCCTTTTAAAACACCCAGACATTAGCGAGGTTGCTGTTGCAGGGTTACCACACGAAGAATTTGGTGAAATAGTTAAAGCTTGGGTTTCTATACGTGAGGACTGTGATCTATCACCTCAATCTATTAAAGAATGGGCAAAAAAGAATATGGCAACTTATAAATGCCCTCAATCGATTTCAATTGTGGGTGAATTACCTAAAAATTTCATAGGAAAGGTGCAAAAGCGAGTATTACAAGAAGCAGATCCTTTATATAAAAAATAATGAGTACTAAGTTAAGCACATGACAATCCTTCTTAAATTTTAAAGCAATTATTATCTCATTAAAAAAATTGCAATATTACATATCTTTCACTATATTATGAAATATTAGTGATATTCATCATAACTTAAATAAATATACCAATCTCTAGAATAGTCAAATAGTTTCTAGTGTACTCGAACATAAATTATTATTAGTAAGTGTTATTTTTTTAAATAGTGATTAATAAAATATAATAAGAATTAACGTAAAGAGTAATTAGGCTTGTCGGAAAATTCAAAAATTAAAGATATTGATATCAAACTTGATAAGTTTGATAGCATTCAAATAGAGGATACTGAGCTTTTAATTATTGATAAAGTAATACAAGAATTTGCTCCGGAGATAGCCTTCTTATATCAGATAAGAGAGGATGAGTCTGAAGAACAGCAAATTAAAACGGGAAGACTCCATGAGAATAGAATTCTAGGAATAATTTTGAAATTTTACTTAGAAGGAAAAAAGAAGATTACAACAGGAGAAGTTGAGCAAGAATACAAGAAATATTTTAAAGAGATCGCACGATCAACAATTTCAACTTACTTGAACATGCTTAAAAAAGAATCTACCTTATATAAAGAAAGAGATGGGAGGATTGTCTATTATATTTTTTATGAAGACCCCCCAAAAGGGATAAAACCATTCTGGTTTACCAGAATTTTTTGCATTGTTCCAGCATATTTTGAGAGAGCTTTATATTTTGCAGGTTTGTACTTCAATCCAGATAAATATGTTGATCAATATATAGCAAAATTTCAAAGTGGAGATAAGAAGACTCTAATAAGGAATTTCAAGTTTCTAATCGGAATAATTATTTTAAATATTTTCAAGAACCGTACTTCTAAATGTGTTCTCTGCCAGTTTAGTAAGCGAGAAATGTACGACAAGCTAGAGGAAATAATGAATATAGCAATTAAAGATAGATCTGATGTTTTACCAGAAGAAATGCTTGAAATTTTAGTAGATAAGTATTCTGAAATACCTATGTTTAATGGTATTTATATCAATAAGGAAAGTAGTGGAGATAACCTTGTTGAAAACATTTTAAAATTCTCGGATGATTACAAAAAAGATTTAGATTTTCAAATAATGGTTTCTAGCCGAAGAAAAACTCTTAGATTAAAACAACAAGAAGCTTTAAAAAACCAAGATATAGAAATTTAGGAAAAACTTCTTTTTATATTATAATAATCTTGACTTTTGCATCATTAAGCGAGTTAAAGCATCAAAAGTTTCTTCAACATTTTCACCTGTCTTTGAACTGCACTCTATAAATCCGTCCACGCCTCTTGATTTTGCGATATTTATACCCTCATCTCCCGTTACCTCTCTATCATTCAAAAGATCTGCCTTTCCGCCAACTACAATAATTGGAAATGTATCTTGTTCTGATTTTATCTCTTTTCGTACAACTAAAAGCCAATCATCAATATGGGCTAATGATGAATAATTGGTTACATCATACATAAAAAGCGCGCCATTAGCACCTCTAACGTAGGTTGGTAGTAAAAATCTGAATCTTTCTTCACCACCAAAATCCCAGATCTGCAATTTTACCTTCTTTTCATTAATCTCTAAGCTTTTTACCTCAAAATCTACCCCGATTGTCATTTTAGTATCGGATTTAAATAAATTAGTAAGGAATCTTTGAGTTAAGGTAGTCTTTCCACATCCCGCATCGCCAAAAATGACCACTTTATATGTTGCGTCGTAAATCTCTAATCTCCTCAACCATTTTTATAATTCTGATTAATTCTTCTTATCCTAATTAATTTCTGGACTCAGATTTTTGGATTTTATTAATTATTTTTTCTTATTGTGATAATTGATATCAATTATAGATCTTGTATAAATCAACCTTAATAATATTTTATAATAATAGTAACCTATTAAATTTGGTTTCTATAATAAATATATGGATATTTAAATAAAAAAAATATGATTTAGCTTTCTAATAAGAAAAACTTGTTTATAGATTAGTTTTTATTTAATATAAAAAATTTTGATTATAGAAAGAGATCAATACCTAACCAAGGATATTAGAACCTATTTCTTCAGATAAAAACATCCAAAAAACTGTCAATAACTTGAATGGTTTGATCTATTCTTCCTGATTTTAGAAAAATCTTATTTAATAAATGAGTTTCAATCTCCATTATATCCAACCCAACTAAATCGATCTTTTTTGAGTTCATTACATTCTTTATAACATTAGCTGCATTTAATATAGTCATTTGATCGATTCCAATAGCATTCCTAAACCGAGTTGCAATTATTTCTTTCAAAGCACCCACATCTGTATCAAAAGAGACATAAATTTTTGATTTTTCAGTTTCTTTTAAGACTGTTGACAATTTTCTGACCATTGATGATGCATCTGATTTTGGAATGAATTTTACTCCTTTTTGCTCTATTTCATCATAAAATTCAACGAATTCTACTATTCTAGGATCATCTAGGGATCGAAATTTTTCATCTGGATAATCCTGACACCCGAAAATTATTAGGTTTTCAGGAAGTATAGTTTTTTCCTTTAGTAGATATAGTAGAAAGGATGCACATGTATAATTATCCACAATACTTATTTTTCCATCGACAGCATTAATATCTTCTGAAATTAGTGGATTGATCTCTTCAGGGTGCTCATTCATATATTTTGCTATATTCAATGAAATGCTAGCAGGTATCCCATCAAAATGGGCATCAAATAATAGAATTAATAAATCCTCCGGTTCAAATTCATTTGATAATGCTTTTAAGACACCACCAGTTAGTGAATGATCCACTCCGATCATTAATGGCATACCCGGAAATATCTTATTTTTCACAAAATTTTCGAGTTTCTCAGAATAAATTCTAATAGCACCTCTATTGGTAAATTTTTGAAATTCTAATTGATTAATTAATGAAAAATCTTCGAGATTTGGTTTAGGAGTTAACCAAGATTCAATTGGAAATTTACCCATCTTAAGATACTTATCTTTTGACAACGCACAACTATGTAAAAGTAATCCTTCATAGGGATCCAAGAAATTAGGACCTACTACAAGATTTTGAGTTAATTGATTTAAATAATTCTTTTTCATTTGAAGACTAAGAGGAAAATCTGTGGCATCTAAAGCAGCGCCAAATACTTTTATTGATTTAAACAATTTTTCAGACATTCAATCATTTAATATGAAAATGCTATTAATCTATAAATAATATAATGGATTTAATATATCTTATAAGGTCGATGAAAATGATAGATAACGAAATTATTACAGAATTAGCAGGAATTGTGGGGGAAAAATATGTTACAGATCAACCCGAAATGCAATATCTATATCATTATGATTTCATTACAGCTGAGCCAGAAGGAATATGTGATATTGTAATAATGCCAAACACTGCAGAGGAGGTTCAGGATATTGTCAAACTGGCGAATAAATATAAAATTCCTATTGTTCCATGGGTTTCAGGTATAAACTTTGGTTCACTTGCCACTCCTAGAAAAGGAGGAATTGTTGTTGATCTAAGAAGATTAAATCGAGTATTGGAAGTAAATGAGGATGATATGTATGCTTTAGTTGAAGGAGGAATAACATGGGCAGAATTACAGGGTTATCTCGAAAAGAATCACCCTGATCTAAGAGCGGGAATAACATGGTCACCTCCAGGTACTGGAGTAGTACCCTCATGCCTTTGCTATGGGATGTTTGATTTAGGTATGATTGGAGGATCTGGTGCGGAGTTTCTTAATGGATTAGAAGCAGTTCTAGGATCAGGAGAACTTGTTAAAATTGGTTCTTGTGCCCTTTCTAAACATTGGTACGGTCGGCAACCATTACCAGATTTAGCTGGATTATTTATTGGTTGGGAAGGTACAACTGGGATTGTAACCAAAGCTGCTATAAAACTATGGCCAAGATTACCTTTTAATGAGGTCTTTACGGGAGCAGCGCTTAGGGTGGATGATGGGATTCCTGTTATGCTAAAACTTGCGAAAGCAGGTCTTGGAATTGTTGATATAGTTGTAGTAAATCTTGGGTGGAGTCAATCTGTCCAAAATTTAAATGAGAAAAATGTACCCAAAGATGCTATAAAAGGGGGTATGCCTGATTTTGTATGTATAATTGCGACCCAAGCATATACTGCCAAGCAACACGAAGCTCAATGTGAGGCGATTAAAGATATATGTAAAGAAGGCAATGTACAGCTTATGTCAAGAGAACAAGGTGTAGAAGCAATAGATGCTCCCCCAACTCAGGTCTGGGGTTGTTGGAATTTCTCTAGAGGGGGTGGGGGTGAATGGATAGGATCTTACTGCTCAACAGGAGATATTGTGAATTATTATAATTTAGCAAGGGAAGTTGCTTTGAAATATAATAAACCACCACAATTTTATAGCAGAATAATGTTCGGTGGGCATTATTGTGTTGCGCGAACGAATATTAATTTTAATAAAAACGATCCTAATGATATTGAAATGGCACGGAATCTTCTAAAAGAAATTCACGAGGAAGTTCAAAAAGTTGATGGAGCAATTATGTATAAATCACCAAAATGGGCTTACCAGTCGCATAAAGCAAACATCTTTCCCGCTACAGGTGAATTGATTGAAAAAATTAGAAAACTTCTTGATCCTAATAAGATAATGAACCCAGGGCAAGGAAGAGGAGAAGATTAAAATGTCTAAGAGACGTGTAAGATATTTACCTGGTATGGGTATTTCTAAAATAACTTTAACTCATGAAAATCAAAAACTTCAAAGATATCAGGATTTATCACATTATAAGGAGATATTTTTTCAATGCGGGAAATGTGGAACCTGTCGAACAGTATATAAAGATGCTAATTGGTCACGAGTCTGCCCCTCAGGAGAATTTGGTAAATTTGAAGCCTATTACCTAGGTGGAAAAAATCTACTAACCTGGGCTATAAGTACAGATAAACTCAAATGGAGTGAAAACTTAGCAAAGATTTTCTATCAATGTTCTGTGTGTATGGCATGCGTTCAGCAATGTCAGATACCCGAAATTCATACTTATGCAGGAGAATGGTTGATGGCTATGAGAGAAGAAGCCGTCAAGGTAGGACATGGCCCTATGCCAGAACAAGCTAAGTATACAGATCATATAATGACTGAAAAGAACCCTTACATGGAGAAAAATGAAGACCGATTGAATTGGTTACCCTCACACATTAAACAATCTTCAGATGCAAAATTGGCATATTTTGTGGGATGTACTGCAAGCTATAGAGAACAAAATATTGCCATAGCTACAACAGAAATTTTAAATACACTGGGTATCAAGTTTAAAATTTTAGGAAAAGAGGGATGCTGTGGGTCTCCTGTTTATATGACAGGTCAAACTGAAAAAGCAGTTGAATTAGCTAATTTAAATGTAGCAAGTTTTAAAGAAAGCGGAATTGAGAAGATTATTACTTCTTGTGCTGGATGTTATAGAACGTTAAAAGATACATATCCTAATAAATTTAATTTGGATCATGGAATAGAAATTCAACATTTACCGGATTTCATTCGGAGAGAATTAAAAAGTAAGGAAAATATTTTTAAGAATGATGTTAAATTGAAAGTTACTTACCATGATCCTTGTCATTTAGGACGTCATATGGGTATGTATAAGGCACCAAGAGATGTATTAGAAAAAATACCTGGTATTGAATTAGTAGAAATGACACGAAATAGGCATAATGCATGGTGTTGTGGTTCTGGAGGGGGAGTAAGATCGGCTTTTAAAGATTTGTCCTCCTTTGCTGCAAAAGAGCGAATAAAAGAAGCTATGGATACTAATGCTGAAGCAATTGTATCATCATGTCCATTCTGTTTAAATCAGTTCAAATCTAATGTTGAAGATAATGGAATTCAAACTTATGATATTTCAGAATTAATTAAGAAAGCAATTTAGTATTTTTTTTTCTCTTTATTATAAAAAAAAGAATTATTATTGAGAATTTAATTGCTCTTTTGCTATCAGAGCAGCTCCTAATGCCCCTATTAATTGCGGATCGATGGGTAAATTTTTTGCTTTAATACCCATTCTCCTTTCAAGATAAGCAACTACGCCAATATTTTTAGCCACTCCTCCTGTTATGGTTAACTCTTCTTCGAGACCCACTCTGTATACAAGAGACATTATCCTAGAAGCAATAGCATCATGTATTCCGGCAACGATATCAGAAACTTCTACTCCATCTGCCATAAGACTTACAACTTCTGTTTCAGCAAAAACACTACATTGAGCAGTAATTTTAGCCTGTTTCTTTGATTCTAAAGATATAGGCCCCAAATCTTCAAGATTTAATTCGAGAGTTTTAGCCATTACTTCTAGAAATCTTCCTGTTCCTGCTGCACATTTGTCATTCATAGCAAAATCGAGGATTTTTCCATTTTTATTGACTTTAATTACCTTACAGTCTTGCCCCCCAACATCAATGATTGTTCGAATTGAAGGAAAATAAGAATGTGCGCCTTTACCATGGCAAGTTAATTCAGATATCTCTGAGTTTGCAAAAGGAATTTTTACCCTCCCATACCCTGTCCCAACGATATAATCAATATCTTTTAAAGATAATTTAACTTTCTCAAGAGCTCCATTCATAGCATTTAAGGCAGTTCTTTCTGGTTTTGGTGTTGTTGGAACGATACTAAAAGAAAGAATTTCACTATCCTTTAAAATTACAGTTTTCCCAGTCAAAGAACCAACATCACATCCAGCAACTATCATTATATCCAATTCTCCTTTATAAGACTACTTGGGTTAGAAAATCAGTTATCCTAGTTCTAATTGTTTCAGAGGTTACCTCCCTTGAATCATATGGGTCACATCCAAAAATCAAAGTAGGAATCCCTAGTTGTTCACGAACTGCCTCAGCAGCAATCCGAGTTATAAGATATGCATGTTTACAAGCAAACTGCATAGGAATTATAACACAATCTATTTTATATTCTTTTACATAATTTAAGACGAAGTCAACATAATATTCTGCAGGACCTCTACATGAACCAATCATAGAGAAATCTAACGTTCCCTTTGCAAGACTCTCATAACATTTTTCTATTGTTGATACATCATGAGGTAAAACTGGATAGTATCCTAACAGATCCATGATTACGACTGATTGAAAAGTATTTTCTATCCACGGTAAGAGCTCTTGATCAAAAAATACATGGGTATAAGGCCATGCAATTCTTAATTTCTCTCCAGGGACTCCTGCTACACCATCTTTAACATTTTTTGCTGCGGTATCACGAATCCATTTAGTAACTTTTACAGCATCATAAGTACCACCACGGGTAATCATTGTAAAGAAATTTCCAAAACTCGATATACTTGGTACTGGACATGGAACAGTTTTTAGAAGTTCATTATACTCTAATACGTTATTTCTTGCCTCATTAATCCAAATCATAGCTTGCTGCAATTTATCAAGTTCAATTTTTTGTTTAGTTTCTTTTTCCAACCAATTTTTGAAATCTTTAGTCTGAGCAATCATATATTCAATTGTTTTTTCATCATAAAACTCGTTTGATTGTTCATAGTTCCAATATGGAATATCCATATTGAATGTTGGAAGTTTTGTTAATTCTTGAAAAACTTGATAGTTCATAGCAAGGGAATTACATGGGGTTGAGACATAAAAAAGTAGATCAGGTATGGGGGCAGCTCCTTGCATATATGACCCAATTAATGGTCTCTGTGCATTACAAAGAGTTGGATTATCTCCATATCCTATTTTATTTGTTAAATCTATATAAAATTCGTTAAGATGGGTTGGAGCTAATCCTACACTAAAAATTTCTTGCATCAATGGGGTGATATTCATAGCATGAAATAGAGGAGGTTCACAATTAAATGGATGCATAATAATAGGACTTCCTTCCTTTCGTGCCCTAGGAATACTCAGGAATACATCTAATAATAATTCAGTAAAGGGGGTAAATTCTTCATCTTTGTTTTGATTCACAAAACCCATATACATTGTTTTCCAAAGAGTTAAGTCTTTTCCCCATCCTCCTCTTCCCAGTTTTTTATATTTTTGAAATGTTTCTTCATCCATCTTGTTTACCTCCCTCCTAATATTTCTAAGAATGTTTGAACTCTAGTTTTCATAGCACCAGCACCGCTCAATACATATTCCCTTTCCAATTCGAGAAAGGGGATTTCTTCCTTCTCTAATCTATTACGCAACATAAAAATTTCTGCCCACCAAATTGCACAAAACTTAATTCTTTGAAAGATGACGCCATCCACTTTGAATTGTTTTATTAAATCCATCATAAAATTTGCTCTTTTAGGTTGTCCATCAGTCATGCGTGGACATGAGACTTTTGATAAATAACGTTCCGCAAGGCTGACGATTGGATCTTTATTCTCATCTACTAAATCCCAAAAATACCTAGTTCCTAAACACAGTGAGTCTGTGACAATTAATCCACCCATATCTTCAATCACTTTCATATATTCAGGTTCATCAAGCATGCTTCCAATTACCATTAACCTTGCCTTATGATCAGAACTATTCTTTCTTTCTTTTATCTCCTTAAGTTGTTGGGTTAAAAGTTCGTTAAACTGTTCTCTTGGTATAGAAATTCCTCCAGAAATTATATTCAAAACTTCAGTGCCTGTGATTGATGGATTATCTCGTTTTCTGAGCATATACAACTCTTTTAAGAGCATTCGGGATTTGTTATAAATTTTAATAGCCTTCCTTAGTTTTTCATCAGAAATTTTAACATCGTAATGCTTCTCTAAATTTTCTTTAAACCTTATTAATTCATGTTTAAACCAATCTAATGTAATATTATTCACAAAACCAGGAATCCCCATAATATAATGAAATGGAAATGGTGTTTTATATCTAATGTTGTCATAAAGACGTCTTATCTGGTCACAAGAATTACTGGAAATAATTCCATCAAGGAAATCATACTCGTTTCTGTTAGCTAATTCAAGACAACATCTTGTAAAACTGCAAGCAGTGGGGGTCATATATGCATCTCCCATTGGTGTATCAGTACACGTTCTTGCTCGCATTCTAATGGGTAAAATATCAGCGGCATACATAATTTCTTCCGGGATATATGAGCAAAAATATCCCATAACCTTTTTGCCTTCATTTTTCCATTTACTAATCCATGGGTTCTCAAGGGGAGTTGCTTCTATAAATTTTTCGATAGTAGTCATAATTTTATCCCTCATTTGAATTATGGATTCAATTCAATATAATTTATGCTTCTTCTGTTTAAAAATATAATGCTTTTTCAACAAATCTGACAATATGGTAAAAGAATCTTAAAAAGAAAGAAAAATAAAGTTTATATCTTTACTGAAACTGTAATAGCGGCATTACATATAATTATTTGATTTGAAGTGTCACCCAATTCTTTAATCATTACTCCCTCCGTAATTAATCCTCCTTTAACAACTTCTATTGACTTTTCTCCAAATGGAATTGCCTTTAAGACAGTCTTTTCATCAATAATCTCTGGGTAGGGAGCACCAATCTTCACATGTACAATCATACGACTAATATCCTTTGGTTCTGTGAAATTAAATATTTCTGAAAGTCCACATAAGCAATTATTTGAAATCGCATTCTTGATAGCTTTAACTGCAGCATTAGTGCAATCATTTTTATGTCCGTGTTGATCGACACCCATCCCTAGCTCAACGAGAAACCTTTTAACGTTCGACAAATCAATCATCTCAATTTATTTAGGATAAATATTATTCAATTTAATAATAACCTTATTAATCTAAATTCCTTTTTATGTCTCTTACAATTTTTTGAATTGAAATGGATATTTTATTTTGGAAAAATATTTATAAATTAATACGGCAAACTATGAATAATCCTAATATATTTATGAAATTAATTTAAATTAAGTTAATTTTAGGTAAGAAATCGATTTAAAGATTCAAGAGAACCGTTAGATGGTGATAATGCGTTGGATAGAGCAAATTTATGGGAAAGAAATAAAATTCCATTGACTTTTGACCAGCAGACAATGATAAAATGGTATAATGAGGAAAGAGGGGGTGCAAGAGGGACTGCAGATGTTTTTTATCTAATGTTTGGTATAACATATAATTGTCAACTCAACTGTCCGCATTGCTGTGTAGGTAATTATGAGAATGAACCGCCTAGAGAACTTTCCACTGATGAGATTAAAGATATATTAGATCAATCTGCAAAAGCTTTTGTAGTTAACTACTTCGGTGGAGAGCCTACTATGAGACCAGATTTAATGGAATTAATAAAATACGCATCGGAGAGAGCGGTTTATGTATTTTGTGATACTAATGGAATAAAAATCACAAAGGATTATGCAAAACAATTAAAGGATAGCGGATTGGAAATGCTTTATGTTAGTATTGATAGCCCTATACCAGAGAAGCATGATGAATTGCGTGGAATGAAAGGATTATTTGATAAAGCCATTCAGGGGATAAAAAATGCTCTTGATGTGGGATTAAAGAGCTGTCTTTCAACCTATGTTACTAAAGAAAATCTAGCTAATGGGGAATTTGAGGATGTAATCAAGCTAGGAAAAGATATGGGAGCAAGTGGGGTAAGATATTTATTACCAACAGCAACTGGGAGGTGGTTATATAATCCTGAAGTAAAATTGACACTTGAAGAGGAGAAACAAGTTAGGAAAATTGCAGATTTTCCATTTGTTTGCAGAGATTTCTATTTTCAAACTCAAACTTCAAGTCAGTGTGCAGGAGTAGCAGGTCATGCATATTTTTATATTTCACCCTATGGGGATGTTATGCCTTGCTGTTTTATGCCTATTGCGTTTGGAAATGTTAGAGAAGAGTCACTTAAAAAAATTTTAGATAGAATGTGGGGACATTCGATGTTTTCAGAAAGCTGGACAAACATAGAATGCCCAATGTTGAATGAGGAATTTAGGAAAAAATACATAGATACAATTGCTCCCGGTACAAAATTACCATATAGAATATGTTAATTATCTTTTTTTTTCTCTCTTCCTTTTATCAATTTAATCCCTTTTTATCACAAGGATTTAGTTTTGAATTATGTATGAAATAAATGAAGCAAAATATCAGCGTTTTCGAGAAGAAAATAATATGATCTATCGAAGATTATGGGATAGATCTTTACCTACTTTTGGTAAAATGTTCGAAGTTAACATAGAAAAACACATTAACTCCCATAAGGATGGATATGATAGATTGGATTTTGCACTTGTCGCAGCAGGTTGGACAGTATATGAAAAATTTCCACATGCTTTCTCATGGGAAAGAGAGACCTTAATGGACCTGGGTTATGGTACCAATTGGATGAAAAGTAAATATCCAATCGAAGATTCAGCGGCTATTACAAAGCAAGTCAAAAAAGCTGCAAAATTTTATGGAGCATCATTAGTCGGAATTTCAGATGTCAATGAAAAGTGGATTTATAAGGATGGGTTTGTCAGACCTGCAATGTCAAGCGAGGCTGAATCTAAAAAGAAAGTAAGAGGGGGAGATACTTCCAAATCTATCTTAGAAACACCTATCAATTTACCAGAAGGGATAAATAAAGTAATTGTTATGGCAATTGAAATGGATCAAGACGGCATATCAACCGCTCCTGCTCAACCTGCGGCAGCTGCAGCCGCAGTTGCATATTCTAAAATGGCTTTTGTAATATCATGCTTAGGAGAATTTATTAGAAACTTAGGATATCAAGCTATTCAATGTGGTAATGATACTGCTTTAAGTATCCCATTAGCTATTGATGCAGGACTTGGTGCTCTTGGTAGGCTAGGATTATTAATAACACCCGAATATGGTCCAAGAGTAAGGATTTGTAAAGTCTTTACAGATTTACCGCTAGTTTCAGATAAACCAAATTTGAAATTTGTGGATAAAGTAAAAAAATTTTGCGGAAGTTGTTTTAAATGTGCTGATGCATGTGAAACTGATGCCATAACTCGTGATAAAGAACCTAATTTTGAAGGATTAAACATTTCTAATAATTCAGGCGTTAGAAAGTATCAAGTTAATGGTGAAAAATGCTTCGAATTTTGGATTGAAAATAGTAGTGATTGTGGTAATTGTATCGCTGCGTGTCCATTTTCAAAAATAAAAAAATATAAAACTCCAACTGAATTTTGGCAAAAATAGGAGTTAATTTGGGGGAAGTGGGTACTAATATTGTCTATATTCGCCCTTATACCAGGTTCTCTGAGATTTTTTAAGATTTTCAGGCATATCTTCATAGGGAGATACTTCTTCTTCTAAGTTGCACTCAATACCATATCTTATATTAGTCTGGGGATGAATATACCCTGTTTTTGAGATTCCATTAGCAGCTCTAAGTGACGTTCTCCTTGATATTAAGGAAGCTCCTTTTATATAAAAATACTTCCACGTTTCTTCGTCTTCAATAAGCTCTAAGAAAATGCCATCATCCATATCTGAATCAGATTCAATGGGACGAAATTGACCACTATCATCATTCCATTTTAGCATAAAAATGCTTTTTTCCTCAACCATATCTACACCTGAATTAAAGAATTACTTTAGATGAAAAATTTTTAATTTTCTTTGATATTAAATATAAAATTAATATTATTTTAATCTTCTTTTAACGATACTATGTTCAATAGTTGTCTTGAGGTTAATACAATTGTATAATAAATTGTTAAAAATTTGAAAATTTTAAATTTACTACTATTTTTTAATAATTATTAGAAAATTTAGAGGATATACTTAAAAACTCGTTTTAATGATTTATTCTCGGAGTTTAAAATGCTTCAAATAACTGAAGATGTTATTAGAGTTTTTGATTTAGATTACCTAATTTTTGATCTCATACTATTTCTTTTATATATATTCGTTTTAGTTAAACAGAGAAAAATTTTACCCTTTTTTGTTGGTGTTCTATGTGGAGGATTGTTTTTAATTATAGATGGGATAATTTGGTGGAATACGGGAGTTCGAGAAATAATTCCAGCTAATATGAAAATAGCCGTAGATTTCATGATGGATTTCACCTATGGACTCCTTGCCTTTAGCTGGGTGATGATTATGTTTGAAAAAAAAAATAAAAAAGAGATTATTCTTTGGACTATGTTGTTATACGGAGGGTGGTTTATGATTGCCAGCTTATCTCAGATTCTGCCTTTGAATGACGTTGAAATTATTACAATACGGCATATGAGACATCTAAGGATCGTTGAAATATCAACTGTAGTATGTGGATATTTATTGTTAGTTTTTCTTAAATATAATTATAAGACAATTATCTACATTTTTTGGGTTGGAACTATGTTATCATTCATGATGGAATCATATCTTTTATTTACAGGTATTAGACCTAGTGGATTTGATTTGCTGTTATATGATTCTTTAATATTAACTAATCAGGGTATTCCCTATTTGTTTGTTATTTTTGATAAGATTCTCCCAAAATTAAGAGAATATGTTATGAATCGAAGAAATAAGAAGGACAAAACTATTGAGATTAGTTATTTCTAACTATTATGATTTGTTTTTGTGTGTTTCGCTTTAGAATGATAAATTTTATGTGGTAGCAGAAATATATCATTATAAGAATTGATATTCATCATGAATTTAGTAAAATGAAAATTATTGATACACATACTATAGCAGAATTCCTTGGGAACCATATCAAATCTCTTACGCTAGAGGAAATTGAGGATATAATTGAGATTCCTCCGCCAACTATTAGTTTTTCATATGCATTTCCAGTTTATCGCTTAAGTAAAGTAGAAAAGAAAAATCCAAAAGATATTGCTAAGAGTTTGCAATCCAAGTTACCTCTACCAGAATATATTGAAAAAATTGAAGCTAGTGGTCCATATGTAAATATTAAAATTAAGCCTTCATTTGTCCTAGAGAATATTTATGAATTAAAAAATGATTATGGAAGGATTTATGAGGAAATTAATAAAGAAAAACCACTAAGAATTGTAATTGAATATCCCTCAGCCAATACCAATGGTGAACTCCACATAGGACATCTACGTAATATGTTAATAGGCAGTTCTATGGCGAAAATACTTCGATATAAAAAACATGAAGTATTTGAAGTAAATCTATATAATGATAGAGGAATTCATATCTGCAAATCTATGTTAGCATATAAAAAATGGGGAGAGAATCGAATACCTGATAAAAAGCCAGATCATTTTGTAGGAGAATTTTACATAATGTATAATGAAATGGAAGCAAAGAATGAAGATTTAATTAAGGAAGCTCATCAATTATTACGTTTGTGGGAAAATGAAGACTCTGAAACAAGAATCTTGTGGCAAAGAATGAGGAAGTGGGTTTTAGATGGCTTTGAAGAAACATACAAAAAATTAGATATTAAGCACATAAAAGAATATTTTGAATCTGAAATTTATACTAAAGGTAAAGATATTATATTGAAAAATCTAGAGGACGGAATTTTTAAGAAAACTGAAGATGGAGCGGTTTATGTTGATTTGAAAGAGGAATATGGTTTACCTGATAAATTTCTATTAAGAAAAGATGGAACATCATTATATATAACACAGGATATATACCTTGCTTTTGTTAAGAAACATGATTTCAATTATGATAAATCCTTATATGTTGTTGCAAATGAACAAGATCTATATTTTAAACAATTATTTACCGTTCTAGATATGATTGGGTTCACAGAAGATAAGCATCATCTCTCCTATGGTATGATTTTCCTTCCAGAAGGGAAAATGAAAAGTAGAGAGGGAACTGTAATAGATGCTGATGATTTAATTGAGGAGGTATTAGAACTTGCTTATAAGGAGGTAAATAAGAGATATCCCACTCTTACTGAAGAGGAAAAAACAAAAAGAGCAAAAATAATAAGTATGGGAGCGTTAAAATTTTACATTCTAAAATTTAATTTAAAATCCGATTTAATATTTGATCCAAAACAAAGTATTTCCTTTGAAGGAGAAACTGGACCATATATCCAATATTGCTATGCAAGAATTGAATCAATAATATCAAAATCAAAAGAAGTCATTGAATTAAATATTAATTGGGATTTATTGAATCATGAAACAGAAGAAAATTTAATTAAATTTCTAAATTATTTTCCTGAGATTATCGATCAAGCAGTTGATAAATTTGTTATTCATACTATCCCACAATACCTTCTAACACTATGTCAGACTTTCAATTCTTTTTATAGTGTGTGTCCTGTTATTTCTGAAGATAAACAATTGGAAAAAGCACGGCTATTATTGATAAAATGTGTACAAATTGTAATTAAAACTGGTCTAAATCTTTTAGGAATTGATACTTTAGATAAAATGTAGGGTCCATAAAATGAACTTCTTTAATTTTGAGGATAAAATAAATAGAGATACTCGTTTCGTTATTTTTGGTGTGCCTTGGGATTACCTGACCTCCTCTGATCTTCCCAATTCTTCAACGGCACCTGAGAGTATTAGGGCTTTAACGGATGATATTGGGTATACTACGGAATTGGGATTCCATATTCCAAGCTTTCATGCTGCAGATATTGGGGATGTTAAAATTAAACCTTCTGAGGTAGAGTTAAACCTTAAAACCATTGATCAGTTTGTCAGAAATATCTTTAATCAAAATGAAAGCGTCATTCCTATTATGTTGGGGGGTGATCATTTCTGTACTTATCCAGTAGTAAAAGCTGTTGGTGATCATTTAAGAGAAATTGAAGATTTTGGCGTATTGATCTTTGACTCGCATTTAGATTTTTATCAAGAATGGGACAAAGGTGTTTATTCTCATGCTACAATTTCTCATAGAATATATGACTTAGAATACGTTAATAATCGGAATTTATTGATTGTTGGAACTCGTGATATTGATATTGACGAAAAAGAGTTAGCAGAATCTGAAAGCCTCGAATATCTTAATGCTTACCATATAATTAAGGGCGTAGATTATTATATAGACAAAATTAAAACATTCTATAAAAAATCATATGTTAAAAAGTTATATGTCTCAATTGATATTGACGTATTAGATCCTTCAATTGCTCCCGGAACTGGTTATGCAATACCTGGAGGGTTTTTCTATCGTGATATGTGGAAAATTCTAAGAGAAATCTCAACGGAATTCGAGATTATTGGATTTGATCTCGTTGAAGTTGCTCCCAATTTAGATTTACAAAATAGAGTGACTCGTATCTTGGCAGCAAAACTGATTGTTGAATTTATGTCATTTATTAATAGTAAATTTTCATAGTGATTCTAATGTCGGAAAAAAAAGTAGAAGATTTTTTAAAAAGGGTAAATCAGTTGAAAATAGATAGTGAAACAAGCATACTAAATCTCATGCATTCTCTAAAAGATGCGGGATTTAACGCCAAAAGACTAGCTTTAGCCTGTGAAATTTATGAAGAAATGAACAATGATAAAGAATGTATAAAATTTTTTGGTTTAGCAGGGGCTCTTGTTCCAGCAGGAATGCAAGGGATCATTTATGATTTTATAAAAGAAGAATTTATTGATATTTTAGTTACCACTGGTGCTAATTTAACTCATGATCTAGCTGAAGCCCTTGGATTTCACCATCTACAAGGAGATATTAATTTAGAGGATATAGATGATGTAGATTTACGAAACAAAGAAATAAATCGTATTTATGATGTATATATGCCTAATAAGGTGTATGAAGGTATAGAAGATTTTGTTTCAAAACTCTCTATCCCAGATTATGAAATGACTGTAAGTTCCTTCTTAAATTTCCTTGGAAAGCAAATACCTAAAACACATAATTCGATTTTAAAGATTTGTTCTGAAAAAAACGTACCAATTTTTTGTCCAGCCTTTACTGATTCAGGTTTAGCGCTTCAAGTGGGATTCCATCACCAGAAAATAAATCTTAATCATTTTAAAGATATGTTAGATATGGTCAATCTAGCTTGGGATGCAAAGAAAGCAGGAGTTTGTTTTGTAGGGGGTGGCGTTCCAAAAAACTTTATAATGCAATCTTTGCAGTTTTGTCCAAATTCAGCAACATATGCTATTCAAATTACAATGGATCGTCCTGAACCGGGAGGATTAAGTGGAGCCACGTTAAGAGAAGCTATGTCTTGGGGGAAAGTTAATGAAAATGCAAAATATTCCACAGTTATATCAGACGCGACAATCGCATTACCATTAATCTTATGGTATCTTAAGGAGGCTCAATATAAAAAGAAGGCCTAAACATTGGATTTTATATTTTAAAAAATTTTAAGAGAAAACGCCTTTGAGTTTTTGATCTACAGTCTTAGTGTCTGTCCCGTAAATTTTATCTAAAATATTTTTAAAATCCTTAAATTGAGAAATTTCTGACAAATTTTTTCCTTTATTCTGAGTTATAAATTCGTTAAGTACGTTTCTCAACATTGGTTGGATAATTTTATGGATATATTTATCAATTCTTTTCTCTCGATCCAAAATAGCATAAGAAGTCAAATTTTCAGGCTCTATACCATCGTCTGACATAATGGGTTCCTTGGTAAAGACGATAATGAATTTCTTACCTTGAAAATATTCCACAGAACTCTTCATGAATGCTGATTCTGCGAAGGACATTATAGCATCGAGTAACCCACTTCGTAGATCTATATCAACTTTTCCCTTATCCGTCTTATGAAAAGTTTTCTTTACTAGAGTAAAACCCCTGAACATTAATCCAGCTTCTCGGACAACCATCTTGAATTATTAGAGATGTTATTAATAAAATACTGTTTTCAATACTTTTATTATACCTATTAATTTTAATAAACTCTTTGGCATTTCTATAAATTATAAGATTTTTTATAATTGCAGTATTTTGAAAACTATGATTGATAAACAAAAAATTAAATACTGCGCAGAAAACATCGCCCAAAGTATAAATATCAAAAAAGATGGTGAGTTCGTTTATATAAAAGGCAACACATTCAGTCAAGAGCTTCTAGAAGAAATTGGATTAAGTGTTCTCAGAAGAGGAGGAATTCCACATATTAGTGCCACAAGTGATTATTTTGAAGAATCAATGTGGCAAGAAAAACAAATTAAAGCAAAAACCATAGAAAATCAAAGATTGCCTTTCTTGGAAATGATTAAAAAAATCGATGCTTACATTGTTATTGAATACCCAGAGGATCCTACGATTCGTAATGAAGCTCCAAAAGATAAACTTGAAGCCTATCAAAAATCAGTTGCACCAATGAGAGATATTATTTATGGATTCAAGGAAGAGTATGCACCAGGTAAGAAATGGTGTTATGCCGCATGGCCTTCCAAAAAAGCAGCTAAGTTTTTTAATATCAATTATAAACTATTTGAAAAATTTATAGTTGATGGAATGAGCATTCCCGCTGAAGAATTTACGGCAATAGTGAAAAATTTAGGAGATAAGTTCGATAACGCAAAAAAAGTGTATGTGAGTGATGATAATGGCACTGATTTCTGGCTGTCAATAGAAAATCGAACAAAGATTTTAGATGATGGGATATTATCGGATGAACAAATTGCTTTAGGTGATTTAGGAGGAAACTTGCCTGCTGGTGAAGTTTATTTTGCTCCTATAGAGACTCAGGGAGAAGGGACGATATTTTGCCCTTTAACCAAAGAACGATATACACATAAATTTGTTAAGAACGTTGAATTACCTTTTAAAGATGGTAAATTATTACTAGAGAAAGTTACAGCTGATTCTAATCTAGACATTTTAACTGAGGCTTTTAAGCAACGCGAACAAATTGATAGAGCAAATAGAGTTCCTGAATTAAGAACTTATAACGTCGGAGAGCTTGGTATAGGATGCAATCCTGTAATTACCAAAGCTATTGGGTATATTCTCACAGATGAAAAAATGAATGGAAGTGTTCATGTCGCTTTTGGATTTAATAAAAGTTTTGGAGGAACTTCGACTAGTCAAATGCATTGGGATTTCGTTACTGCTCCAAATGCAAATATTATCATAGAGTATAAAGATAACTCTAAAAAAACTATAATGGAAAATGGAAAATTAATTTAATCAATACCCCTAGTTTGTTCCAAATATTCAACAATTTTCTCTAAAACTAATTCTTTAAATTTTATCCTATCTCCTTTAAGATTGAATCTCTGAACCACATCATCTTCTTTAGTAGAAAATCCAATATAGACTGTACCAATTGGTTTTTCAGGAGTGCCTCCTGTAGGTCCAGCAATTCCACTAATACCAATTCCTATATCAACTTTTGCCAGAGTTCTCATATTATAGGCTAATTGTTTGACTACACTTTCAGAGACTGCACCATGCTTTTCAAGGGAATCTGGATTGACATTCAGAAGTTCTATTTTTGCTTCATTACTATAGCATATGATACCTCTTTCAAAAACATTTGATGCCCCAGATATATTTGTTATCATATGTGAAATGTATCCCCCAGTACATGACTCCGCAATGGCTATCTTCAACCCATTTTGAATGAAATATCGAATAATTTTTTCTATTCTTTCTAAAATTTTCATAAAATCACTACTCCTTGATCTCGAATTCTTTTCCACAAGAACCACAAAATCTTGCATCTTCAGTTAATGAATTACCACAATAAGGACAATGCCATTCGATTGATTTTTTTACTGGGGCAATAAGCCTAAAAATTGCAGGTTCCTTTTTCCCAAAAGGTTGATACTCCAAATTTTTTTCAGCTACTTTATGATAGCATCTTGGGCAAAATTGCTTTTTTTTAACTAAATAATAAATTGTATAGGGATTTAAAAACATAAAGCCCCACATTAAGAAAAAAAAGATAAAGAGCCCTGATAAAACTGGGATGAATATGATAGTTAGGGCGATTAATATTAAAGAAAACAAAATAACAAAAAATCCAAATATTTTTATATTAAATTTAGGTCTTGAGGGAAATACATTCATTTTGCATTTCTCACAAAAATGCATATCATCCAAATTCTGAGCTGAAAATCTCAATGTAAACAATTAAAAGGAGTTATTATTATTAATATAAATTAATAACAAATAAAAATAAATAAAAAAATAATATCTTATAATTTTGTAATTATTGCATATATAACGGAAAAATTCTTAATAAAAAATTTACGGAGTGAATTAAATGGGTAATGATGATGCTTCAAAAGGATTTATATTTAAAATTACTGTAATTGGGGATGGAGCTGTTGGGAAGACTTCGCTAATCAAAAAATATACGCAAGGAAGTTTTCAAAAGGATTATATTAAAACTTTGGGTGCTCAGTTTTCAAAATATGATGAAGAAATTGAAGGAAATAATTGTAAATTATTTTTTTGGGATATAGCAGGGCAAAGAGAATTTGATTTCATGCGTCCAACATTTTATAAAGGTTCTAAGGCGGCTATAATTGTCTTCAGCCATACTGATGATGACAGTTTTGAACATATCGCCGATTGGCATGAGGATATTAAAAGTTATACTGGAGAACTCCCCATTGTTCTATTTGGAAATAAAACCGATTTAATAGAGGAAGATAAGATAAATGATAAGAAAGCAATTAAAATTGTAGATGAACGAGGTTTTCTGGGATATTACAAGACATCTGCTAAGACAGGACAAGGTGTTTTTCAAGCCTTTCAAGCAATAATTAAAAATTTATACCATAAATACAAAGACGCCTAAAAATGTACAATGATTCTGATCAAGGCTATCCAAAGATTTTGTTCTTTTCGTCAAACCATTGCGCCCCGTGTTTACCAGTAGAGCAGATGTTAAAGAGAATAAATATATCATTATTCGGTAAAAAACTAAGAATTGATAAAATTTCAATCGATCTTGAAGAAAATCGTCAATTTGTACAAGAATATAGAATCACATCAGTCCCGACATTAATAATAGCTGATAAAAAATTATCTGTTAATATTATGGAAGAGGAAATTATAGATGCGGTCTTATATGCATTTATCTCTTCAGTAAAAATTTGAAAAATAAAAAAATTATAGTTGTAAAATAAATTGGAAAAAGTCAGATTAGTATCAAGAAAGAAGTGAGAAAATATGGATAGACAATTACTCTCGAAAATTTTAGCCCAAATGAAAAAAAACTTGAAGGAAGGAAAATCAATTGGCGATATGAAGGTTGGAGCTCTACTAGCTTTAGGCCATCAATTAGAAGCCATTTTTTATTATTTAGGTCACGAATTAGGCACCACTTTAAAGGTAAAACAAGCAAAAGATATAACCCAAATTCCAACTGAATTAAAAGAAATAATCTCGCAGTTTAATCTTGGTGAAATTGAGATCACTGAAGGAACAGATGAGATTATTGAATTAAAGATGAAAGATCATTCATCTATTAAAGACCTAATAAAAAAGGGGATAAAAGCAACAGGAAGCTTTTGTTCATTTGAAGCAGGACTACTAGCTGGGATCGTAGAGAAATTAAGTGATCGACATTGCTTTGCTCAAGAGATAGGTTGTAGTTTGCAAACTGGGGAGGATAACTGTACTTTTATGATTGTTTTTCAAAAAGATTAATAGTTAAACACTCAACTTTATTCTAAATATAATTTGGCAATAAGATTGAAGAAGAAAATTATTTATAAGTATAAACTATATTGAATATATTAGAAAATATTAAAATTTGAACTCATGTGAAAGATCATGGCAGATAGTGATTATACAACGAAAATTGTATTACTTGGGGAAGCGGGTGTTGGTAAGACTTCACTCGTTTACCAGTTTATGGAAAAAAAATTCCGGGAAAATTACAAACAAACTTTAGGAGTAAATCTTCTAAAAAAAGATATGCATATTGAGGGGTATGGCGGTGTTTCGGCTCAAATTTGGGATCTTGGGGGTCAAGAACCGTTTAAGTCTCTAAGAAGACTTTATTTAGAAGGCGCTAATGGAGGATTATTAATTTTTGATTTAACTGAAAGAAATTCTTTTGATAAACTACCAGAGTGGATTGAAAGTTTTAAAAATGCGAGGGGAGAACAACCTTTATTATTAATAGGCAACAAAGCTGATTTAGAAAATCAGATAAAAATTAGTGAAAATGAAGCAGGTCAATTTGCCAGCAATAATAATATGGAATTGGTTATTACATCAGCTAAAACCGGTCAAAATGTCGAAGAAGTGTTCAATGAATTAACAAAACGCATTTTAGATAAAATGACCAACAGATAATTGTTTTATGACCGAAAATTTCTTTTTCATCATCTTTTTCTAAAAAATTATCAAAAATAAGTGATTTAAGCTTATACGTTCTATAAATCTACCACCTTTATAAAGGAGGATTTATTTAAATACAAATAACATAAGAACCATGCAAAATAGAATATTTTTTTATTTCTCAATTTTTAAATCTCAATTATCACCTTAAGATTATTATGTCAGAAGAAGAAAATGAATTTGAAGATGATTTTGAAGACGAGGAAGAGGAGGATTTTGACGATGAGGGGGAGGAAGAGGAAGAGGGAGAATACGATTATGAAACAGATTTAGATTACAAGATTGAAAATGTGGTGGCAACAGTAACTGTAGAGATTACTGAAAAAATTGATCTTAATCAAATTGCGAGACGTCATGCGGACGTTGAATATAATCCAGAACGTTTTCCTGGTCTTGTAATGCGAATTGAAAAACCTCGAGCAACAATTCTAATCTTTTCAACAGGAAAAATGGTAGTCACAGGATTGAGACAAGCTGCAGAAGCAGAAAGAGTGGTTGATAAGGTTGTTAAGAACATCAGAAAAGCGGGAATAAGATTATCTAATCCTGAAATTACTATTCAAAATATTGTAGCTTCTGGAGATCTTCACACCAATATTGACTTAAACATGGCAGCTATTGTTATGGAATATGCTATGTATGAACCTGAAGTATTTCCAGGATTGATTTATCGTATGCAAGATCCAAAAACTGTATTTTTAATCTTTAGCACAGGAAGAATAGTCTGTACTGGAGCTAAACGAAGAGAAATTGTTAGGGATGCTGTTTTGAAGTTGAATCAACAAGTTCGTGATCTTGGAGTCGCTAAAAAAGATATCGGAGACTCTGAGTACCAGGATATTACTTTTATCTAATTTTTTTTATTTTTCCTTATTTTTTTAACAGTAACTTAGGTTTATCTCATTTTTTTGCTATTAATAGCATCAATTGAATTTAAGTATTCATCATATAGCGCATTTAGTAAATTGAACTCCTTAGCTTTAATAAGAGCGAAAAGAAGTAATTGGTTTAAACTAGAGTCATTATTAGTATCATAGATATTTTCGATTTTCAAAACATCGCTATGTTGGTCAATAAAATTACATAAAATATATCTGTTTTCTTTTCTCATGTTTGCTTTATTTAAAGCTCCATACATTCGTAAAATCATAGGTGCTTGAAACTTGATACTATTATTCCGTAATGATCTCAATTCTTTAAGACATTTGTATCTCTCTAAATGAGCCGACATAAATAATTAATTCAAAATCTTATTATTGAAAAGTAGTATTACCTAGATATTATCAAAATGATACTGACCTAGCTTTTTTTTAAAATGAATAGTTAAATCCCTTAAACCCGTATTGAGGAGTTTTAAATTCATGTTCAACTCTGTCTACTCTAGCGCTCACTGGTCCCTTCCGTGAAAATGTTAGTAGTTCCTCTAATTTATCTTCAGGACCCTCAGCTTCTATTAAAACACTCCCATCAGACATATTTTTGACATATCCAGTTAAACCTAATTTTCGCGCAACTTTTCGAGTTGTATATCTAAAGAATACGCCCTGGACAAGTCCATAAACTCTAATAATAATCCTTGATTCTTTCATATCTTTATATAATAAAGATCTTGATTAGAATTATACCCAACAACATTGTTTTTTACTAGTGTCTCAAGTACACTTTTTAACCATTTATTGCTAGTATCTACAGAATTTTTCAATTTTTCGAAGCTGAGTCCATCGTTAACAGCCAATAAAAACAGGATTCTACTTTTTACAGGTAAATGATCTGAGTTTTGCACTTTTTTAAATCGTTCCTCGATATCATATTCTTTTGTTCTCAACAAAGCAACTTCATTACTTAATTTCGTGATAACCGCATCTGTTGTTTGAAATGCCTCTAAGCTAGACCTAAACATTGTTTCTAGCCGACTTTTTAACACTTCCTCCTTTAATTCCTTATCTAATTCCTTACTAAAATCCTCGAGAAGCTCTAGATAATCATTCCCATCATCCAGTGATGATGGTCTTAATACCAATACTACAATCATTTCTTTGTTTTCATTATAATAAGAGACGGAGTTCCATTGTTTTTCTTCCGTAATTATATGTGATTCTGTAAAATTATGTGATATTGTTATCTGTTGAACAATTGGATCTGGTATTTCTAAATCTTCCGGGTATCTCATGTAAATGGTCCCACCTATGACCTCATCCCATTTTATTAAAAAAATACCCGTTGGCATTTTGGATTATTTTAATATTAATTTTGTTATATAGCTAAGTTTGTTAGCAGAAAATTAACCTTATTAATAAAATAATAACCTTTATTAATAAAAATTTAGTTGTTCTTAGATTAATCAATCATTTAAATTATTGTTATCACTCTACATGGAGGTAAACAGTAATAATTTAATTTGTTATCGCGAGAATAACTAAAAAAATAAATAGAACAATGGGAAATTGTCACTTAGTGAGAATATTTGAGTGTCTATTATGTTTACATCTTAGAAACCGTGACAACAAACGGTAAAAAGAGATATTATACAGGATATACGAATAACTTATATAGAAGATGGAATGAACATCGGAATGGGCAGGGCGCAAAATTTTGTCGGGGTAAAAAATCAATCGATCTAAAATATTTTGAAACATTTACCACCAGAAAGGAGGCTATGAAAAGAGAATTAGAAATAAAGTCTTTTTCAAGAAAACAAAAGAGAGAGTTAATAAATAGTATATACACTTAAGAATTAATTGGGATTAATGGTGGTAAATAAAAACTTTATAATCTGTTTAGCAGGGTTACCTGCTTCAGGAAAAACAACATTTGCAAACGTTTTAAAAATTAAGATTGAACAAGAATTCAATACAGAAAAGGTTATAGTTATTGATCCCGATATGATACGAAAATTATTGACACCGAATAATTTTGATTATAAATCTGAGCCTAAGGTAAGAGAAAAAAATTTAACTGAAATAAAAGAGAAATTACGAGAAGGTTTTATAGTAATTAGCGACGATTTAAATTATTATACCAGTATGAGACACGATTTAAAAAAAATTTCAGATGAATTCAAGATTAAATTTTTCATAATTAATATCTCTACTCCTTTAGAAATTTGTATAAAATGGAATGATTTAAGAGGAAAACCCATTCCAAACAAAATCATAAGGAAAATTAACAGGAAATTTGATAATTTTGGAAAGTATCATTGGGATAACCCTGAAATTGCCTATGATATGTCTGAGATACAAGATTTAAATAAAGAAATTGAAAATCTTGTTCAAATTTTAAAGTCAAAAGTAAGAATATCAAAAAAAATATTAGTAAAAGAACATGAAGTGAAAAATTTCTTTAAAAAGGATAATGAAAAACTAGATAAAATCACCCGAGATTATGCAGGAAGACTTTTACAAGATTCGAACCTTCTTTCTATGAAAAACAAAATAATAAAACTAAGAAAGTCATTTATAAAACTTCAGAAAAATCGACCCTTAAAAGTTAATGAAATTGGTAATGCTTTTAAAGACTACTTAGAAAAGAAACTAAATATTATAATAACTGATAACTTTTTTTAGTTCAATATTATAAAAATTAAAGAAAAAGAAAATAAAGCATAAATACTTTAATCACTTGTGTTAACATAGCTTATTTTAATTAATAATTTCTACAAATTTTGAAAATGCCACAAGAAAGAAACATAATAGGAACAACTAAATTAAGAATTGAAAGGTTGGAAAAAAATCGAAGTGGACGCTCTTTATGTTATATTGATCAAGATGAGATGTTTAAATTAGGGCTTAATACTGGCGATATTATTGAAATAAGGGGAAAGAAAAAAACAACTGGTATTGCTGTTTCCAGTTCTACTGATAGGGGCAAGGGAATCATAAGATTAGATGGACTTCAGAGACTTAATGCAGGGGCAACAATTGGGGAATACGTTTCTATAAAATTAACAGAAGTATACCCTGCAGTTGAGATTGTTTTAACACCTACAAGACCTAATATTGATTTGAAACGACAAGCAGATACAATTAAGAGTAAATTAATTGATAAACCCCTAGTGATTGGAGATATAGTTGATGTTTATGGAACATTTGTTCAAAAAGAGGATAGCGATAATCCTTTCTCAGATCTCATGAAGATGTTACCAATAGGTTCCAGAAAAAGAGCAACTTTAGGAACACTTAGATTAATTGTTGAGAATCTTAAGCCTTCAGATAAAGTTGTGAAAATCACTCGTGATACAATGATAAAGGTAAATAAAAGAGTAGCAGTCCTAAATGTTTCAGGTGGAGTAGTTACATATGATGATGTAGGAGGTTTAACTGATGAAATCCAAAGAATTCGAGAAATGGTCGAATTACCATTGAAACATCCTGAATTATTCCACCGATTAAATATTGATCCTCCAAAAGGAGTACTCTTCCATGGACCTTCTGGAACAGGTAAAACTTTAATGGCAAAAGCCGTATCTCAAGAATCAAATGCAAATTTTATCACCATAAATGGTCCAGAAATAATGAGTAAATTTTATGGTGCAAGTGAAGGAAGGCTTCGGGAAATATTCAGAGAGGCAGAGGAAAATGCTCCATCTATAATATTTATTGATGAAATTGACTCTATTGCGCCAAAAAGAATGGATACATCTGGAGAGGTTGAAAGACGTGTGGTTTCTCAATTATTGTCATTGATGGACGGCTTACGGGGTAGGGGTGAAATAATTTGTATTGGAGCTACAAATCGAATTAACTCTTTAGATGAAGCTTTAAGGAGACCTGGACGATTTGATAGAGAGATTGAATTTGGTGTTCCTAATGTTAAAGGAAGAAAAGAAATCTTTCAAATCCATACTAGAGGGATGCCACTTGAAGAAGATGTGAATCTTGATGAATACTCCGAAATTACTCACGGATTTGTTGGAGCAGATATTATGGCAGTCTGCAGAGAGGCAGCAATGTTTTCATTACGCAGAATATTACCTAAAATAAATCTAGATGAACCGATTCCTAGTGAAATAATTCAAGAATTAAAAATTAAAGACGAAGATTTCGTGAAAGCTACTAATATGGTTGAACCCTCTGCGATGCGTGAAGTTATGGTTGAAATTCCTGATGCAACTTGGGAAGATATAGGAGGATTAGATGAAATTAAACAGGAATTAAAAGAAGCAGTGGAATGGCCATTAAAACATCCTAAACTCTTTGAAAAAGCAGGAATTCGCCCATTAAATGGTATTCTTCTTTTTGGTCCACCAGGATGCGGGAAAACACTTCTCGCAAAGGCAATTGCTAATGAAAGTCAATCGAACTTCATTGCTATTAAAGGTCCAGAAATCTTCTCTAAATGGGTTGGAGAAAGTGAAAGGGCTGTACGAGAAATCTTTCGCAAAGCTCGACAAGCTGCTCCTTCAATAATATATTTTGATGAAATTGATGCTATTTCTGCTGGAAGAGGTGCTTATGAAAGTACACATACTTTTGCTTCAATAGTTAACCAAATTTTAGTGGAGATGGATGGAATCGAAAATAGGAAAGGAATCGTGACGATCGCGAGTACAAATCGACCGGACATCGTTGATCCTGCTTTCTTGAGACCTGGAAGGTTTGATCGTTTGATATATGTAAAGGAACCAGATTTCGAAGCAAGATTAAAAATTTTAGAAGTACATACTAAAAATATGCCTTTAGCTGAAGATGTATCATTAAAAGGAATTGCCCAAAATACTGTTGGATATAGTGGGGCAGATTTAGAAAATGTTTGTAGAGAAGCGGGTATGCAAGCAATTCGAGAAAAAATGACGACTTTAGAAAAAATAGAAAACAAACATTTCGAATTTGCCTTATCAAAAATTAAATCTACACTGCCTAAAGAGATTACGGAAAGATATGAAAGTTTAGCTAAGCAGATAACAGAATCAAGGAATATAGCTGAATCAAAAGCTGATTTTTATAAGTAACTAGATATTAAGAGATTTTTTCCCCTCTTTAACATTTTTAATTAATTTTTAGATATATAATCGATTGCTTAATGTTAAATAATTCTTTATCTAAAATATTACCATAAAATGTAATAGGAAGAGTATAAATGAACGAAATTAAAATAGATTGGAAGGGTCATATTAGAAAATATCAAGCTGCTATGGAAGACTTAAACATTGATTTTTGTATACTTACTAGAGTAAAATCAATTACATATCTTGCAGGTTGTTTTGTTCCTTGGAAAAGTTTTCTTTTCCTCCCCAAAGAAGGAGTTGGGGATCCTATTCTTTATACTGTACTTTTAGATGTAGAACGAGTTAAAGAAGAGGGGGAACTAGAAAATGTGCAAGGATGGGGTCCTATGAAAGGTTACTACTGGGAGAAGAAAATTCAAAAAGCAGCAAAAAAAAGTGGATTGTACAATCCTAAAGGGAACCCTCCAAGAATAGGAGTTGAGATGGGTGTAGATATTTGTGTAACCGGACAAACATTTTCTTATACTGAAGCTGAACTTTTAAAAAGAATATTTCCCGGTTGTGAATTTATAGATTTCAATGAAAAAACCGAGAGGATTCAGCTTATTAAGGAACCCGAAGAAATTTCCATGTTAAAAAAGGCATCTGAAATTACTGATATAGGACAAGA
The DNA here is from genome assembly GCA_048941385.1 of Promethearchaeota archaeon. Taxonomy (GTDB): domain Archaea; phylum Asgardarchaeota; class Lokiarchaeia; order Sigyniarchaeales; family SOKP01; genus Loki-b32. The sequence goes on along the minus strand of JBHLNR010000007.1, from coordinate 6,504 downwards.
AGCCGTGAAAAAAGCATTATCAGAGAGACCAGAAGGAAAAAAGTTTACTGAGAATGAAATTGCTGGAATAGGTACGTTGGCAATGAGGAAAGCTGGAAGTAATTATGAGTGGACCTTTACAGGTAGCCAAGAAATAGGATCAGGACATCGAGCTTCATGGACTTTCAATGGTTGTACTCCTGCTACCAATAAGGTGGTTAATGAGGGTGAATCACTGCTAGTTGATCTTCATAGTGAATATGGATGTTATCTTGGCGATTTAAGTCATAATTATGTCCTTGGAAACTGTCCCCCCGAATTGAAACAATTCAATGATGTTTATGAGCAATTATGCTATGCTCTTATAGATAATATGTATCCAGGTAATTCATTTGATAACTGTTATCAAGAAGTCCGCAAAGTGGCAGAAAAGGAAGGGTTTGCTAATGACTTATTTTTTGGTTTAGGACATGGCATTGGCTGCATTGGAAATGAATCATGGCCAGTTGTAGTTCCTGGAAGAGATTGGGGTTTCATGACTTTTGAAGAAAATATGGTGGAAATTGCTGCAGTAGTGTTTAACCGTCCAGGACTTGGAGGTTTGCGATTAGAATCCCCAACTCTTATAACGAAAAAGGGAGCAGAAGTTCTCCCTGAAACTTCATTTGAAGTAGACTATGCTTAAACATATAGTATATCTTTAATAGAGACTAACTTAAAATAATCTATAGGATTCCTATTCTGTAAGAAGAAGTTCTGATAATTCTTTTCCTATTAAATTTCTTCCTTTTTTACTAGTTACTGAAGCAGCTATCTCAAATCTATATCCTTTAATGGCTTCAGCGTACATAGTTAAGCGTCTAATAAAATAATTAATTGCTTCTTCAAAGTGTTCTGTTTTTACTTCAAAAATACCTGATCCTTTTAATCCACTTTCAGTAGCCCATGTTTCCCATGCTACTGCTGGTTTTATTATAGGAGGAAATGGATAGATTTGCTCAACTTCAAGAAATCTCTTTCCCACTTCATCGTTTTTCTCAACGGGATACCAAACATTGATTAAAATTCTTATCATTGCCTAAAATACCTTTTTTATATGTATTTGAAAAATTAAAAATGGAGAACCTTATAAGTTTTTCATATATTTATTCCATTCGAATTTTTTTTCTGCTAATTCTAAAATTTCATCAGGAGCTACTTTAAAATCTCTGTATCCTTCTTTATATGCTAAATGATATAAGAATCTTAAAAACAGGCCTGTTATATCTCTCCCTGTATTTATACCATGAAGAAATGACCTAGCAAGAGGCCCTCCTTCTTTTAAATAACCACTCTTAACATAAGCTTCGTTTATATCATCAATGCAATAGCTGATGGTCCTAATATCTGCTTCCCAATGATCTTTTTCCCATTCCATAACTGCGTATTGAGCACCTATCTTGCCATTTAAAGGACAACCAGTGGAACCTGGATTCAAAGCAAGACAGTTGTTGATTTTTTGATTCCACGGAACATGATTATGAGCAAATATAAAGACTGATTGTTCTATTGTTTTTGTATATTCATCTATTAATTCGTTATATTTGTCTGTAATTAAAATCCCAGAACTATCTGTAGGAAGCATAGGCAGGTATAAGCTGTGGATCATTAAAATATCATCGGTTCCAGGTAGAGAAATGACTCGCTGTTTTGGGAGGGAAGCAATATAACTTAACCAATGCTGATTAAGACGTTTATATACCCAATATGTGGGACTAAATTGTTTACTAGTATACCAATTAGAGTCTGAGGGATTTGAACGAATTTTAAGAACATATTCATCAGAATTTCCTCGAATGATAAGTGCCTTAAGAGCATTTAATTTTTTGAGTACTTCTAAAGGATAAGGACCGCCTAAAAAATCACCTGCAACTAAAATTTGGTCAACACTGTCATTCTCAATTTCAGCTAAAACCGCATTGAGTGCCGGAAGATTACCGTGAATATCTGCAAGAACAGCTATTTTCATTTTACTATTTATTTGCAAGAAATTTTTCAATTCTATCCATTGATTCTTCAATTTTTCCCTTTTCAGTTGCATATGAGATTCTTATATAATTATTGGAAAATTTACCAAAAATTGAACCAGGGACAACAGCAACTGCTTGCTCTTTCATGAGATTTCTTGAAAAATCATCACCAGTCATACTAAAATTCTTAGTTGAAGGCATAATGTAAAAAGCACCAAGGGGTTTTACTGTTTCAAAACCGATTTGTTTCAACCTATTATATACTAATAATCGTCGTTCATTGAAACTCTCCCATATTTTTTTGAAAAATTGGGTATCTAATTTTAACGCTTCAATGAAACCAAATTGAGCAGCATGATTAGTACCAGCAACAGTGTATTGATGATATTTTTCCATAAGATTAATAATTTCCTTAGAAGCTGCAACATAACCTAATCTGAATCCCGTTGCAGAAAATAATTTCGACATAGCGTTTAATGTGATGGTACGTTCAAGCATTTCATTTAAAGAGGCAGGACTTGTATGTTTCATGCCTTCATAGATATAATTTTCATAAACTTCATCTGATATTAAGTATAAATCATTTTTTATTACAATATCTACTATTTCCTTTAATTCTTTTAGACTTAAAGCATGACCTGTTGGATTGTTGGGAGAATTAATAAGAATTGCTTTTGTTTTATTTGTAATTGCTTTTTTGATGTTTTCAATATTAATACTGAAGTCATCATTTCGTTTTGCTTCTACTACTGATATCCCAAAAAATAGTCCACAATAGAAGTAAGATATAAAATTAGGAGAACAAATCACCATTTCATCTCCGGGATTAAAGATTGATGCATAGGCTAAGGTAATTGCTTGACTCCCTCCATTTGTGACAATAATATTATCTTTCCAATTCACTTGAATATTATTTGCTCTATCTAGCTTATTTTCAATTAGTTCTAATAGCTCAGGGATCCCTCTGGTGGGCGCATACATTGTGATGTTGTTTTTTAGAGCATTGATATTTCCTTGGATAACAGGTTCGGGAGTTTGAAAATCCGGTTGACCAATTCCTAAACTTATTATATCAGAGCGTCCCGAAGCAAGATCAAACAATTCTCTAATAGTGGATTTTGGTGCTTTGGATACTCTATGAGATAATTCTTTCATAATATATACTCTTTATGAACTTAGCTGAAATGATATTATGGATATAATTAGAATATTACAAAAAAAAGTCTTTACAAACTATTAAAATTTTTTAAACATTTACCCCATGATTATTTAATATCTGCTTCACTAAGAGAAGAAAGGCTTCCTCAATATTTTCTCCCAATTTAGCACTTGTCTCGATAAAATGACTTGCTTTAATCTTTTCTGCTAAATCTTTTCCTTTTTCTGTAGGGACAACTCGATCGTCTGTCAAATCAATTTTATTACCTATTAAGACATACACTCCTTCTTTTCTAATATATTTTTTAAAATCCCGTAACCATCTTGATTTTATACTATCAAATGTATTATAACGAGTAACATCGTATACAAGCAAAGCACCTTCACATCCTTGAAAATACATGGATCGTATTACGTTATATTTCTCCTGTCCGGCTAAATCCCACATTATCAAACGGATTTTTGTATTAGCTTCTTCTAAATTAACGTCTTTCCTAATGATATTTGCACCAAGCGTGGGTTTATAATCTTCTTGAAAGCTACCCTCACAAAATCTATTTAGAAGACTAGTTTTGCCCACTGCGGCTTCCCCTAATATGACAATTTTGTAAACGAATTCCCGGAATTCTTTTAATTCCTTGACTTCTTCTGTTGACATTCTGAGATTTCTTGTATTGACCTATTGTAATTTATATATTGTTGTTTGTATATTTAATACTTTTTTTCTATTTTCAATTTTAGACTAAAAGTATTATGGTTTGGATCATCTAAATCCTCTTTTTCTCCAAAATGAATAACTTTGTATTCTGAGGGTAGCGATTTTTCCAAGGCATATACTAAAAAACCTTTGAACATGTCGCATGGAACGCCTATTTCAGAGCAAAAAATACATTTTTGAACAAATACAACAATGATGTTTTCTGATTTTTCAACAATCTCAACATTCCAGTCGGTTATTATCATTGAATTTATTTCTGAAACAATTTCTTCGAAATTCTTTCCATAAGGAAATAAATAAAATGAAAATTTCTTTCCTATTTCAAAAAGTAGCATAGAAGAATCATATAACAAACAATTTTGGGCGGCAATAATTTTTTTAAAAGAAAAAAAATCTAAAAATTGATTTTGGTCCTCATCCCGTATATTCTTTAGATGGAGCATTTCGGCTTCTTTTAAAATTGATTTCATACCATCATAATCAAGTATATCATGATAAGCCTGAAGAAGTGCAGTGATTACATTATACTTTACTTCTCCTTTATAATCTCCAATCATCTGTTCTTTATTTCTCTACATTTTATTTTAAAAACCAATTTTATCTTTAAATTATCTTTTTTGTTATTTTTATTTAAGTTTAATATCAAACTTATTTAATGCTTGAAAAACTAATTTTTTAAAGGCTGTTTCAACATTATCACCAAGTTTAGCACTAGTTTCAATGAAATCGCTTGCTTGAATTTGTTTGGCCAACATTTGACCCCTTTCTGTAGATATGGAATCTGGATTTTTTAAGTCTATTTTATTTCCAATTAATGTATAAATCCCATCTGGTCTCGCAAATTTTCTAAAATCTTCTAACCATTTTGACTTAATTCGGTCAAAAGTTGATGATCTTGTAACGTCATATACGAGAAGACTGCCAATACATCCCTCAAAAAACATTTTACGAGTTAAATCGTATTTATCTTGCCCTGCAATATCCCAGATAGCAAGCTGAATTTCATATTTCTCGATCTTCAGCTTTTTCATCACTATATTGACTCCTAGTGTTGGTTGATAATTTTCTTTAAACCCCTCTTCATTATAACGGTTAATTAAAGACGTCTTTCCGACAGCAGGATCTCCTAGAAGTGCTAATTTCAAATTAATCTTTTTTTCTACCATGTTATATATACCCATAATTAAATATTTAAAAGAGTTAGGCCAAATTGAGAATCTTCAGCTCTGGTTAATTTTTTATCAATTTCAAAAATAAATACTTCACCTGTTATTGAAACTATGCTAGGTTGAAATAAATGACCCCCTAATATCGTATAATCTTTTGTACCTACAGTGGCATGAAGGTGAACAATGGGATTTTCATCTTTAAATGATATATTACCCATACATGATACAAGTTCAACGAACATATCATAATCTTTTCTCAAATACTCTTTGGAGTCTAAATCAAAATATCCTAACGTGAATTTTTTCAAAGCTCCTATACAATTTACTAAACCTGATCTAATATTATGTTTTTTTATCAATTCGATTACAGAATCAATAAGATCTTCATCAGGTTCAACCTTTCCTACAATAACACGTTTAATCTTGGATTCAATAGATCTCATCATTACTGCTTGAGTTTCATTGTGGATGAATTTTTTATAAAAGTCCTATTTGGATCTATTATATATATCTGATAAATTCAGATTTTTTATATTTGAGCTTACGGATAATTGTTATTCTTTGTGATAACACATTTTTAGGAAATTCACCATCAATTTTTTAAAATTTGATGTCCTAATATAATATAGATATGGATGTGGATGCTATGAGTAAACCTAATTATTTCTTAAAATTAGTAGAAAAGATAACTATAATTACATCCATTATTATTGGGTAAATATTATTATTCATGAAGTAGATTTTCATAGCATTTTTACCACATCCTGCTTCATGAATAACAAGGACCATGATTTTGATATTTAAAGTTTAATAGTTTTTTTATATAATAATCATGTTTTTGAAACTAAAAAAATATGGTGAAAGACATGTCTTATAATGAAAAGGAAAAAGAACTCATCCAATTTTGGAGTACTAATCAAATTTTTAAAAGAAGTGTAGAGGAAAGACCAAAGAATAAACCTTATGTGTTTTATGACGGGCCACCTTTCGCTACAGGTAGTCCACACTATGGTAATATCTTAAGTATTGTTACAAAAGATGTTTTTCCAAGATATTGGACAATGAAGGGGTATCGTTGTGAAAGAAGATGGGGTTGGGATTGCCATGGACTCCCAATAGAAAGTACTTGTGAGAAGGCCCTTAATATAAAACAAAAGAATGAAATTTATGAGATGGGTATAGCAGATTTCAATGAATTTTGTCGTTCAAAGGTATTATGGAATGCTAATGAATGGAAAAATACTGTTGAACGAATGGGTAAATGGATAGAATTTGATAATTCCTATAAAACCATGGATAATACATATATGGAAACTGTGTGGTATATTTTCAAGAAAATATATAATGAAGGATTTGTGTATAAAGGTAAAAAAGTATTGTTTTATTGTCCTCACTGTGAAACTCCACTTTCTAACTTTGAAATTTCAATGGATAATAGCTATAAGGACGTTACTGAAGAAACTTTAACTGC